>JBJEMQ010000312.1:0-6262 GCA_051879755.1 Coprococcus sp.
GGACCGGCACCTGTTGTTGAAAAGCCACAGGTTGAAGAGCCGTCACCGGCTATGGAAGGGGAAACTCCGGTAGAATAAGCAAAAATAAGACATTCTACAAAAAATATAATAAATTGTATCAGAAAAGGATAGCCCAAATCGGCTATCCTTTTTATATATACCGTATTTACAGGAAAAATTGAATTAGTACCACAAAAAATGGAAAACAGCGAAAAATACAATCAGTATAATATTCGCAAAAGGAAGTTTTTGAGCTGAAAATAAGGCTTTACAAGTGTTTCAGAAGATGATAACTTATGCTTACACCAAGTAAAACAAAGGAGGGACAAAGATATAATTTGGTATTCTATATTGATTATATATATCGGCATTGCTGTTATATATGACTTTAAAACCTGGCGTATACCGAATATGTTTGTGGTGTGTGGTATGGCTGCCGGAGCTGCAGCGTCTATGATAACGAGAGGTATAGTCAGGGGTGTTGAATGTAGTATTGCGGGTATTGTAATTCCTGTTGCAGCATTATTTATATTGTTTATTCTAAAGACTGTAGGAGGCGGAGATATAAAGCTTTTTGCTGCAATTGGCTCTTTTGCAGGAACTGATATAGGCTACATCATGTTATATTCCTTTATTGCGGGAGGAATATTATCTTTTATTTATCTTATAAGATTAATTATTAAATCAATTACGGGTCGTAATAAAAAATCAGAAAATAATAGTGAAAACAGTCTGACTATAAGAAAAATGTTGAAATCGAAGATACATTTTTCGTTGGCTGTATTTATTGGCACGGTGTGTTATGTAGTATTCATGGCAGGGGGTGGTTATTAATAAAACAATATAAGATAGGCATATATGATGATGAACAGGCATATATGATGGGACTTATGAGTTATATTAATTCAGATATGGACAGTCCGTTATACGCAGTTGCCTTTTCAGGTATGGATAAGCTGGAAGAATATCTTGATAAGAAAGATTTGGAGCTTTTGATTATGCCTGAGATTATCAATATACCGGATAGTCTGAAGATGAAACTTACAGATATAAAGAAAATATATCTTACAGAGAATAAAGAGTCAGTATACAGTAATACATCTGATGAATGTTATGTATTCAAGTATGTAAGAGCAGGGCTGATAGCTGAGCAGGCTGCAGATATGTTGAAAACAAAAAAATCTATTGACAGGCGGAGAATATATCATACATACGCAGTTATATCTCCCATAGGCAGATGTGGAAAAACAAGACTTGCAAAAGGAATATGCTTTCTGGATGAGGTTCGTGGAGGACTGTATATAGGTATGGAGGCATTTGGCAGTAACAAATTAAGTAAAGATACAGGGGATGTATTGTCTAATATATTCTATCTTGTAAAAAACAGAGCCTCAGAGACTATGGAATATATACAGGAACATGTTGTAAAGGATAATGATATAGCCTGCATATATTCTACAGCAGCATTTTCGGATATAAATCAGATATGTGCAGATGATTTATTCTGGCTGTTTGAGAAACTTGATGAGTGGGGACGGTATACCACAATAGTATGCGATATTGATATCGCGGCACTTAAGGATATATCCTGCCTTGAAGCATTTGATTATATATATATGCCTGTGCTGAGTGATGAAATATCAGGTAATAAGAAAGAAGCTTTTTACTCATTACTTAAATCAAACGAGCTTTCTAAGCTTATGGGGAGGATAAGGGAGGTAGAGCTTCCAAATGCCTGCTATAACAGCAGTCTGATGATAAGAACTATAGAAAGGATGTTGGCGAACTGAAGGATGAAATAAAAAGGCAGATAAAGGACAAGGTTCTTCTGGATATGGATATGTCCGTTGATATAGAGGATGACAGGGTTGGTACTATCATAGACAGATGTATTCTGGAATATAGCGGTAGTGAGAGACTGAGTCTTAAGGATAAACTGGAGTTTAAACGTGAACTGTTTAACTCATTGAGGAGACTTGATGTTCTGTCGGATATGCTGGCAGATGAAGAGATAACTGAGATAATGATAAATGGTCATGGAAATCTATTTGCAGAGAAAAAAGGAAGACTGGTTAAGCTTGAGCAGACATTTGAAAGCGAGGAAAGGCTCACATCCGTTATTCAGAATATAGTAGCCGGCTGTAACAGAATAGTAAATGAAGCATCACCTATAGTTGATGCAAGACTTGCTGACGGCTCGAGAGTAAATGTTGTGCTGCCACCTATAGCTTTGAATGGTCCAACGATGACAATAAGAAAATTTCCAAAAGAAGCGATGACAATGAAAAAGCTTATTGAATACGGGGCAGTTTCGGAGGAGGTGGCAGATTTCCTGAAAAAACTTGTGATTGCCGGATATAACATATTCATATCAGGCGGAACAGGAGCCGGTAAAACAACTTTTTTAAATGCTCTGTCAGGTTATGTGCCAAAGGATCAAAGGATTATAACAATTGAGGATTCGGCAGAATTAATGATAGAGGGAGTAGATAACCTGGTAAGGCTTGAAGCAAGAAATGCAAATGTGGAAGGAGAAAATGCCATAACAATACGGGATCTGATAAAGTCAAGCCTTAGAATGAGACCGGACAGAATAATCGTTGGCGAGGTCAGGGATGCGGCAGCAATAGATATGCTGGCAGCCATGAACACAGGGCATGACGGAAGCTTATCTACAGGTCATGCGAATTCATCAAGAGATATGCTTTCGCGACTTGAGACAATGGTGCTTATGGGTTCTTCCATGCCGATAGAAGCTATAAGGCAGCAGATAGCTGCTGCAGTAGATATAATTATACATCTTGGAAGACTTAGGGACAAAAGCAGAAAGGTAATAGAGATAAGTGAGGTGGAAGGTATGAATAATGGTGATATACAGTTAAATAAGTTGTATGAATATGTTGAAACTGATATGGATAATGGCAGGATAGTTGGAAATCTGCGTAAGATTAATGATTTGCACAACATCAGAAAACTTCAGTTTGCAGGATTAATAGACATAGTAAAGGAGGTGTAGCTTGAAAAGAGATTACAGGGTATACAGATTGAATAAACTTTCTATGCTTGCCGCTATTATTATATACACTTCAGTCTTATGCACTGTGAGTCTGCTTTTCTATAATTCACTTATACCATGCATTTTTCTGATTCCATGTGAGCCTTTTCTTATCAGGAATGCTGCTGAAATATATGGGAAAAAGTGCAGAAGAAAGCTGCAGGTGGAGTTTAAAGATATGACAGAGTCACTTGCTGCAAATATGAGTGCAGGATATTCACTGGAGAGAGCATTTGTACCTGTATATGAAGAAATTCATAATCTTTATGAAGGAAAAAGTTATATAGAGCAGGAGATAGAACTTATTAATAAAGGGCTGCAACTAAATGTGGATATTGAGGTAATGCTGACAGATTTTGGAGAACGTTCAGGTGTGCCGGATATAAGAGAATTCGCAGAGGTAGTTTCTGTTGCAAAAAAGTCAGGTGGCAATATGGTAAAAATTATGAGGAAAACTGCTGATAACATAAAGAAGCGTCATGAGGTTGAAAATGAAATAGATACCGTTATCACAGCAAAAAAAATGGAACAGAGGATAATGAGTATTATGCCATGTGGAATAATATTATATATGCGCATCGCAAATAAAGGTTATATGGATGTTCTATATGGAAATGTGGCAGGTGTGATAATAATGACGCTTTGTCTGGCGATAACAGTAGTGGCAGTATGCTGGGGAAGGCGGATTGTGGATATTGAAGTATAAGAATGGCAGAGGAAAAAGAAAATTAGCTGATGGATTTGCTGAGGTAATATACAATTACTTAAAAAGATTTATTGATGTCAGCAAAATTAATTTCTATATGCGGAGTATAAGAACGGTCTCAAAACAGGAGCTGGACAGAATATGTCACAGATATTATATTGCATTGATAAAAAAGGTGATAATAGTTATAGCTGTGACGTTGTTGTTAGCCGGACTGATTGCCATAAAGACAATCAGGGAAGATGATAGAATTGTACTTGACAGGGGAAACTATGGAGAAGATGTAGGTGAGCTTGAGCTTCGTACAAGAATAGATAATAATGAGCATAGTTTCCGGGTGGAAGTCCTTCCCATAGAATATAGTGAATCAGATATGGCGGATGTATTTGACAGAGGTTTTGAGTATATAGACAACACATATCTGGGAAATAATCAGGGAAGCGACAATATTACAGAAGATTTGAAACTTGTAAATTATATAGATGAATTAGGGCTGGAAGTTAAATGGATATCTGACAGTTATGATATCATAAATACAAGTGGAAGATTGACAGATGATATTCTGGAAGAACCTGTTAAGGTAGAGCTTGAGGCTGAGTTGTCATATAAGGATTATAAACAGAGTAAAACATACAGACTTGTAGTAAATGGTAAAAAGCCAAATGCAGACAGAGTAATATTAGATGAAATCAGAAAGTGTATTGAGGAGCTTCAATTAGAAAATGCCAAGGAACAAAAACTTGTGCTTCCGGATGAAATTAATGGTTATGAAATATCAGGTGCCAGGAAAGCTGATAATGCTGCTATGATTATATTGATAGGTGCCGCTATGGCAGTGCTTATTGTGTATAAAAGCAAGTCTGATTTAAAAAAAATGAGTATGCTGCGAAATGAACAGTTGATGCAGAGATATCCGGAATTTGTTGACAAACTGTCTCTTTATATGGGAGCCGGATTATCAGTTAGAGGTGCATTATATAAGATATCAGAGATTGATGAAAAGGAAGAAAAGGTAAAGAAACACGACAGAGCTAAATATGCACATATTCTTGAAGATGAAATAAAATATACTTTAAATGAAATAGCGTCAGGAATCTCAGAAGAACAGGCATATTCAGGTCTTGGACATCGAATAAATATATCAGTTTATCTAAAATTGACCTCATTATTATCTCAAAACATAAAAAAAGGAACTAAAAATGTACTTGATATGCTGGCACAGGAAGAAACCTCTGCTATGCAGCTCAAGCGTGAGCTGGCAAAAAAGAGAGGAGAGGAAGCTGGGACTAAATTGCTGTTTCCAATGATATTACTGCTTGCTGCAGTTATGGTTATAGTTATGCTTCCTGCATTAATGAGCTTCTAAAAATGTCAGTATGTTCGGGTAAAATAAAAAATTTGAAAAACAAGGAAAAAAGAAATGGAGGAATAGTGTATGAATAGTATTAAGAGCTTTTTAAAGGATGAATCAGGAATGGGCGTTGTAGAAATTATGCTTATAATAGTGGTTTTAATTGCAATGGTTATTATTTTCCAGGAAAATATAGAAAGTCTGGTAAATAATATATGGAAATCTGTAAGCAAAAGTGCAAAGAAAATATATTAGGAGGCATGTAATGTGGATAACAGGGGACAGATTACGGTATTCCTGTGTCTGCTGCTGACAAGTATGTTGCTTATAGGTCTTACAGCACTTGAGATGATAAGAATAAATACAGGAAAAGCAAAGTTTTCGCAGGCATCAAAGGGTGCTATGGAAAATCTCAAAGCAGGATATAGCAGGGAACTGTTTGAAGCTTATCATCTCCTGCTGCTTGATAAGAATTGTAATGGCCAGGGCGAAGCCGGACTGGAAACACTTACAAAAGAATATCTTGATTATACACTTGGTGAAGATGATTTTTTAGATATGCAAACAACAGATGTTATATTAACCGGTACGGTAGATATTCTGCAGGAAGAGTGTGCACCGCTTAAAAATCAGATAACAGAGTATATGAAGCTTTATTCAGAGGTAACAGCCGTAACAGAGCTGGCAGACCTTGTGATGAATGCAAGTGATGCATCAGATGAAGCACAGAATGCAGTTGAAGCAGGAAGAAATGAAATGAATGATAAAGATAGCGATTGGAGTGGAGATGATCCAAGGGATGTGCTTAAGGACAGCACAAGTTCAGGTCTGCTTTCTATAGTTACACCGGATGGTACGGCTCCATCCAAAGATAAGTTTGATAAAAGTGATTTTCCTTCAAAGAATAGAGGCGAGGAAGAAGATGATATAGTTATAAATCTTGAAGATATAGATATATTGGAAGAACAACTTGGGACTTCAAATAGCGAATGCCTGTTAAATCTTCAGGAGAATTATTATGGTATAGCCTATGCTATAGAATGTTTTGATTTCTATACATCCCAAAAAAATTATGATAACCGGATGAAATGCGAGGTTGAATATCTTATATGTGGTAAGGATAATGATTATGATAATCTGTCGTCGGTAG
>JBJEMQ010000313.1:0-1641 GCA_051879755.1 Coprococcus sp.
ATTCCAAAGGTGAATATCCATCAAAAACTATAAGTGGTGTATACCTCTCATTCTTTATATCATCAATCATACCGGAAAGGCAATTATATAACTTATCACATTGTTCTTTATCAAGTGATGACATTGCAGCACTTCCATCTATACCCGCTCTGTACGCTACCTCATTTGCAGCCAGCGGACTAAAACCGATAATAGAAGTATATATGGCTTTTGTAACATTAGATGACTTGGTGGCAATATTTTCATCAAAATATTTTCTATCTACGAATAAAGGACTTATCTTATCTCCGGCAGGCGGATATATATAGTTTCTTCCTGGCAGTACCTCCCTGACAGAGCTGACCATATGAGAAATATGCTTTATACTATCTATTATCATGCCCTTATCATCAGTAAATATAATATTACTATGCTTTCCCATTATCTCTATAATCAATTTTTTTCTGCATATATCGCCAAGCTCATTAAGATGCTCTATTGTGATTTCTACTATTCTCTCAAATCCCGGCTGACAGATATCAACTATACGTCCGTTATTTATATGCTTTCGCAACAACATGCAAAAATTAGGAGCTGTCATAGGATTCTCTTTAGATATCCGCATAAGATATATAAGCGGAAGGCTTGCATCTGCTGACAACAGCAATCTATAATTTTCTTTATTATTTTTTATTACAATATTCAGCTCATCGTTTTCCGGCTGATATATCTTATATATTCTCCCATCTATAAGCTTCTTTCTTAAATCACTCACTACATTTGAAATTACGATTCCATCGAATGCCATTTTTTCTGTTCTCCTTTAGTATGGCAGATATTATATTTTTTCTATACGAAAAACTTTATTCATTCATCCGCAGGTAATCTGATATAAAGAATAACTGAAGACAAACAATAACAAAGGCAGAAAATGTAACACCATCCTCTGCCTTTAATATGTCAATTCATTATAATGAATTATAAAGGTCATTATATATCTTTGCTGAATTCTTCCATGAATAATCCATTCTCATACCTCTCTCCTGAATGGAATACCATGCATCCTTGTTGTTATAATATACATCCTTTGCATAATTGATAGCATTTAAAAGCTCATAAGCATTATAATTTGAGAACGAAAATCCTGTTCCTGTATTTTTAAAACGATTATATGCTTCTACCGTATCATTCAGTCCACCTGTCTCTCTTACTATAGGTACAGTTCCATATCTGAGAGCCATAAGCTGCGTAAGTCCACAAGGCTCAAATCTTGATGGCACAAGCATTACATCACATCCTGCATACATCTTATGTGATCTTTCATCAGAATAATAAATATTTGCAGATACCTTTGCCGGATGTATCCCCTGATAATATCTGAACATATTTTCATATTTGCCATCACCTGTTCCAAGAACAATAAACTGAACACCATCACAGCATATATCATTCATTATTCTGTCTACAAGGTCAAGTCCCTTCTGGTCTGTAAGTCGGGATATGATACCGATAACGAACTGTCTTTCATCCTGTGGAAGACCGCATTCTCTCTGGAGTCCAAGTTTATTAGCTTTCTTAAGTTCACGGAAATTATCCACATTATAATTCTTATATATCTGCGCATCCGTAGCAGGATTCCATACTTCATAGTCAATGCCGTTA
>JBJEMQ010000314.1:0-6221 GCA_051879755.1 Coprococcus sp.
AGAAGATAAGCCTGGAGATAGAGCAAGCAGCAGATGAGAACAGGATATTTGATATAGTAACTGAGTTTTATAAGGCTTATGGTGTAGGGATGTTTGGACTTAATAAAGCATTTCGTATTACAAGGGAAAATGGAAAGCTGGAATTTGTGCCTATTAATAATACAGAGGATGTAAGGCTTGATGATATTATAGGATATGAGATACAGAAGAAAAAGATAGTTGATAATACGGAAGCGTTTGTTGAGGGAAAGAAAGCAAATAATGCTCTGCTTTTTGGTGACAGTGGTACAGGTAAATCTACTACCATAAAGGCCATTATAAATGAGTATTATGACAGAGGCCTCAGAATGATAGAGATATACAAGCATCAGTTCCAGGATCTGGCACAGGTTATATCTCTTATAAAAAACAGAAATTACAGATTTATTATATATATGGATGATTTGTCATTTGAAGAATTCGAGATTGAATATAAATATTTAAAGGCTGTTATTGAGGGCGGTCTGGAGATAAAGCCTGACAATGTGCTGATATATGCGACCTCAAACAGACGACATCTCATAAGAGAGACATGGAATGACAGGAATGACATGGAGAATGGAGAAGGTATGCATAGAAGTGATACAATGCAGGAAAAGCTTTCTCTTGTAAATAGATTTGGTGTGACTATTAATTACAGTAAACCTTCCCAGAAAGAATATTTCAGCATAGTAAAGGGTCTGGCTGTAAAAAATGGAATTAATATAGATGATGACAAGCTCTTCCTTGAGGCAAATAAGTGGGAATTATCTCATGGTGGAATATCAGGAAGAACAGCCCAACAATTTATCAATTATCTGGCAGGTACGTTATAGTGTGACTTTTATGATTCAGGATGATTCTGATGACATGTTGCCGAAACGAAGTGAGGTGGCATTACATATTGTGAGGAGAATATTGCATGGACGATAATATTGCTAAACCGAAGAAACGCATAAGCAGGAAAGAGCGGGAAAGAATTGCGGAGATAGTCAGAATATTAAATGAAACATATACTACAGAATATAAATGCTATCTGAATCATGATAATGCATGGCAGCTTCTTATTGCCACCATGCTGTCAGCCCAGTGTACAGATGCCAGAGTCAATATGGTGACTAAGGATTTGTTTGTGAAATATCCTACCCTGCAGGCATTTGCAGATGCAGATTTGAAAGAACTTGAAAAAGATATATATTCAACAGGTTTTTACAAGAATAAGGCGAAGAATATAATAGGTTGTGCAAAAAAGTTGATTTCGGAATATGGTGGTGAAGTGCCAAATGACATTGATGCACTGACTCAGCTAGATGGTGTAGGGCGAAAAACAGCAAATGTAATACGGGGCAATATATTCCATGAGCCCAGTATAGTTGTAGACACTCATGTAAAGAGAATATCCAATCTTCTGGGCCTTACAAAGGAGGAAGATCCTGTTAAAATAGAATATGATTTGATGGAGAAGCTTCCGAAGGAGCAATGGATACTATATAATATACAGATAATAACTCATGGTCGTAATGTCTGTATTGCAAGGAGACCAAAATGTGATGAGTGTACGCTGGCTTCGGTATGTCCATCTGTAAAAAAAATACATTGAACAGAGATGATTTATCTGATATTATAATATCACTTGGTTAGGAGCTTTATTTAAAGGAGATAATGATATGATAGATTTAAGCAGTACAAAGGGAAAAAAATTGGTTTCAAGAATAGTAGTAGGTCTGCTGGTATTCGCTATGATAATAACAATAATTGTTTCTGCTTTTTAAAAGGAGAACAGTTTAATGCGTAAGAAGTTTAGTGAGGTTCAGACAAAGAGGTCTATACTTAAGAGCATTCCCAAAACTACACATAGTAATGTAATAAAAGCCGGAATAGGATGCGACTATGCCCGGCTTTTGTTGCTTAATGAAAGAGAAACGGAATGCGGAGCAGGCAGTTCATTGAATGTATCATCAAATGAGATTGCTGTGGCAGAGAGAGTATCTATTGTAGAAAATGAAAATATAGCTGATATCAGATACGATGTTATAAAGCTATATAATAATCTTCGTGCAGCCGGATATATACCATTTGCAATGACTGATTCTATAATAATGCCATCAGATGATGAGAAATATATGAAAAAGATTTTGAGAAGTCTTTCTGATATATTAAAGGTATATGGAGTAGATATAATTGCAGGTCATACGGAGATAAGTGATGCTGTAAATAAACCGATTATAACCATGACAATGTCCGGCAGAAGAAAAATATGCGGAGCGGTAAGCTTAGACCCTTCAAACATGAGGGCAGGTATGGATATTGTAATGTGCGGTCAGACAGGAGTTATGGGAACAATAAGACTGTTAGAAAAATACAAGGAAGGGTTGCTTACAAGATATTCAAAAACATATTTAAATGGTGTTTATAGGCTTGAGTCCTGTATGGCTATAGGCCATGAAGCTGATATAGCTATTCAAAATGATATTTGTTATTCTCATGATATATCCACAGGTGGAGTCTATGCGGCACTTTGGGAGCTGGCTGATGCGGCTGATGTTGGAATAGATATAAATCATGATGCTATTCCTATACTTCAGGAGACTATTGAGATATATGAATATACAGGTCATAACCCATATATGATAGATGGAAGTGGTGCTGCCTTATTTGTAACAGAGAATGGAGAAGTACTATCGGACAGCTTGTATAAAGCAGGGTTTGAGGCTTCTGTTATAGGACATGCTACAGGGGACAGGGATAGAACGATAATACATGATGATGAAAAAAGATTTCTTACACCACCAAAATATGATGATATTTAATAAAGGAGATAAAAATGCTGAATATAGTACTTCATGAGCCGGAGATACCGGCAAATACAGGAAATATAGGACGTACCTGTGTAGCAGCAGGCGCAAGACTTCATCTTATAGAGCCTATGGGTTTTAAGATAAATGAAAAGCAGGTAAAACGGGCAGGACTTGATTATTGGAATAAGCTGGATGTGACTATATATGATAATTTCGAGGACTTCCTTCAGAAAAATCCGGGAGCAAAGCTATATATGGCAACAACAAAGG
Source organism: Coprococcus sp. (assembly GCA_051879755.1). Classification (GTDB taxonomy): domain Bacteria; phylum Bacillota; class Clostridia; order Lachnospirales; family Lachnospiraceae; genus Coprococcus. The sequence continues at coordinate 3,087 of JBJEMQ010000314.1, forward strand.
CGAAGCAGAAATATACGGATGTTAAATTCGAAGAAAATGCCTATATAATGTTTGGCAAGGAGAGTGCCGGAATTCCCGAAGAAATATTGCTTGATTATAAGGAAACAGCCATAAGAATACCTATGTATCCTGATATACGTTCGCTTAATCTGGGCAATTCTGTAGCAATTGTATTATATGAAGCCTTAAGGCAGCAGGAATTTGCAGGGCTTGAAACACAAGGGCAGTTACATAGATATGAATGGTAGCAGGAAACAGAGATGTTTTTAAAATTAGTATGCAAAAAAGAGACCATAGGTCTCTTTTTGCATCTAATTCTTTTTTATTCTGAACTTTCCGTTACTTATGAATTCTTCTTCTTTCTTTTCAATATGTACAGGTTTTATAGGTACCTGCATTTCTTTCTGCATAGGTAGAGAGAAGATAAATTCACTTCCTTTGCCAACCTCAGAGGTAAGTGTGATTTTTTCTCCATGAGCCTTTATAACCTCTTTCGTTATAGCAAGACCAAGACCTGTACCCATTTTATCTTTACCACGGCTGGGGTCAGTTTTATAGAAACGGTCAAATACTTTCTTGATGGATTCTTTAGGAATACCACATCCCTCGTCCTTAACGCTTGTATATATTTTATCACCTTTTTCTGATACCTGAACAATTATTTGTTTTCCTTCAGGTGTGAATTTGATAGCATTATCTATAAGATTATATATTACCTGCTGTATACGGGTTCTGTCAGCATATACAACAGTATTGTCTGTAAGAAATATGCTCTTAAGGTATATACCTCTATCCTGACATTTTCCTTCAAAAGTATTAATGGTAGGAGTAATGATACTTTTGAGGTCAAAGTTTGATTTGTCCAGTTTGAGGTCGAAGGAATCAAAACTATTAAGCTCTAATAGGCCCTGAGTAAGTTTTGTAAGGCGCTGTGTCTCATTTAATACTATATTCAGATATTTCTCATGTTTTTCGGGAGGAATGGTTCCATCAAGCATTGCCTCTATATATCCTTTTATAGAGGTAAGCGGCGAACGAAAATCATGTGAAATATTTGAAATAAATGATTTCTTATATTCATTTGAGCGACTGAGTTCATCAGCCATTTCCTCCATGTATTGGGCAAGCTCACCAAATTCATTATTTGGAGGTATATTTGCTTTTGCATTAAAGTTACCGGCTGCATAGGATTTTGAAACTCTGATTATTTCCCTTAAAGGTTTTAACATACTGTTGGAAATTCCCATAAGTGCAATCAGGGATAATATAATAAGTATGAAAAATGGCATATATGTGGACTGGATTGTACTTGTTACAACGTCATGCATGAATTCAAGTGAAGAACAAAGAACAAGTATTCCGGCATAATTGCCATTGTAGTATACCGGAAAACCGGCACAAAGCATATCCTCACTATAATATCCGTTCATATCTTTTTCTTTTGTAAAATTATTATATCGCTCATCATTGGAAAGATAAGAAGATATATTAATTTCTGATTGAACATATTCTTTGTTTTCGGGTGCTATCTTTATTTCCCCGGTTTCATCTGCAAGCCATATGTCAATCTGTAATGTTTTAGAGGCTTCTTTTATATATTCGGTAAGTTCTGTTATTGTTTTTTCCTGTGACAGGTATGAGGCAATCGGATTCTTAACAAGCATATTACCTGCCGAAGTCAGGTTGTCTTTTGTTCTGTCATAAAGCCGGTCCTGAGTGTTGTGTATAGTATAGAAAACAAGTACGGAAAATATAATAATAACAAACAGCACAAAACCTATTACAATTTTATCAAATGCGGTTCTTTTCATTTTATTTTACCTCAAATTTATATCCGATGCCCCATACGGTAAATATGGACCAGTTATATTTATTATTCAGCTTTTCACGAAGACGTTTTATATGAACATCTACAGTTCTGGTATCACCTACATATTCATAGCCCCAGAGTTTGTCAAGAAGCTGTTCCCGTGTAAATACCTGATTTGGTCTGCTTGCAAGGAAATAGAGAAGTTCCAGTTCCTTTGGTGGCATTTCCAGATTTTCACCTTCAAATGTTACAGTATAATTAGAAATATTTACAACCAGATTATCGTATTCAACATATGTGCCGGTATGGTCGGTGCCGGATACATCATGGCTAGTCTGTGCTTCTTCGTTGAAACTGCACCTGCGCAGCAAAGCGCCAACTCTGGCAACGAGTTCGTTTGAGTCAAATGGTTTTGATATATAGTCATCAGCGCCTATCTTAAGACCAAGCACCTTATCAAATACCTCACCCTTTGCAGACAGCATAATTATAGGTGTATTGGAAGATTTTCGTATCTCAGTACATACCTGATAGCCATCCATGCCCGGAAGCATGACATCAAGTAATATAAGATTTGGCTTAAACTCATTAAACATCTGCAGTGCAGATTCGCCATCAGCAGCGATTTCTGTTTCATAGCACTCCTTATTAAGATACAGGGAGATAAGCTCTGCAATATTTTCGTCGTCATCAACAATAAGTATCTTTTTCCTATTCATGTTGTACCCCTTCCTTTTACAGTTCTACTACGGTTACACCCGCTTCACCTTCACCATACTCACCCATACGGAAGGATTTTACATAGGACTGCTTTTTTAAATATTCATGAATGCCCTTTCTTAGAGCACCTGTTCCTTTTCCATGTATAATTGTTACTTTATGAAGATGTGCAAGCATTGCATCATCAAGATATCTGTCAATAACCATAGTTGCTTCGGCGACTGTCATTCCAAGTACATTGATATCGGGCTGAATATTAAGTGCCTTGCCCATACCCCGCTTGTTGTTCAACTGGGCTGCATTATTCCGGGATTTTGGTGTTTCAATAATTACAAGGTCGGATGCAGGAAGTGACGAATTTAGTATACCCATCTGAACCTTAAGATATCCCTTTGAATCGGCAAGAGAAGTAATGGTTCCGGTGGAATCCATGCTTATTACATGGACTGTATCGCCTATTTTAAAATCGGATGCTTTATGCTCTGATTTCAGTTGCTTACGCTTCTCTGTTGACATCTGCTTATATTCATCCATCTTGGTTCGAAGCTTCTGACGTTCCTGTTCCATAGACCTGGCATCTGCCTTGTCCGGATTTGTGCTCCATT
>JBJEMQ010000315.1:0-6207 GCA_051879755.1 Coprococcus sp.
TTTCCTCCGTGCGGTCATCTCCGCCAATCGGACCTGCAACATGAACGGGATTCTGTCTGAGACTGTATAGCCTCACTGCATGATTGAAGATTGCACTGAGCTGAGACTGTATTGTTTTAAGATATTTTCTGGAATACAGAGGTCTCCCGTTTTCATCTGTTATCGTAGTCAGTGTATTCTGCCACTTGATGATGTCACTCGGCTTTATCTCATTCATCTTCTTTTTACCGAAATACGGGATGAGTTTTTCTTTCAGGATATACTCCTTTGAAATCCATGTATTTCTTCTCAGTCTCGGCCTGACATCCTGTTCGTAGAGTTTAACAAAAGCTTCAAACGTCATATCAAGAGTTTCTGCTTTTACATTCAGAAAATTACGTTCCCACTCCTGGGCTTCCCTTTTGGTCTTAAAACCGCGTTTCAGCTTCTTTTTTCTTTCCCCGGTCCAGTCACTGTAGTAGAAATTTACATACCAGGTGTTACCGTTTTTATCCTTGTATGCCGGCATATTATTCATCTCCTTTGCTTGCACCATATATTCTTTCGAGGTAATATGCTCTGCTCACTCTTCCGGCTACTGTAAGATAGCCCTTTGCTTTGAGTTCCTCATTCATCTGTCTTATCATTCTGTATGCATATCCCTTAGATATACCGAAATCTTCAGCCACTTTTTCTGCTGTTACAAACATCTCGCGTTCCATGTTTACCTCCTGTTTCAATTGGATAATCTGCATTATAATCATCATTGCGGTTTCTGTTAATTATGCGAATTCTGTCATCGCACCTTGGCGGTTATCCCATACCTTTATCTGTTTTTCTGTTTATTGCCTTTCTTTTTCGACGGCGGTTTCTTCCTGTGTCTGTACCTGATTTCGGCCTTTTCGGCCGCATCACATGCATGCTTTATCTGAGTCATCAGCTGCTCATTTAATGTGCATCTGTATTCGATCAGTTCACTTCTGTCGAAGGTCCATCTCTGTTCTGCCAGTACCATGCTCTTTTTAGGAAGCCCTTCAATCATCGGCAGCACCACATGGTACGGTGCATCTTTCTTTTTCAGTATGCTTGTTATTGCGGCACCAATATATGTAGTAGAGTACCTGTTGAGATAATCAGACTGGGTAATGACCACCGGTCTGATTCCTTTCTGCAGACTCCCCTTCCTGTCTGAAAGATCCGCATAATATACATCGCCTCTTTTTATGACTCTGTCCTGTTCGATCATCTGAAACCTCCTTATATGTATCTGATGAGAATCTTTCGCATACTCTGAATCTCACTTCTGAAGTCAGAAAGTGACAGGTTCATACTGATGCACACATCCTTTACGCATCTGTCTTCAAACAGAAGTTTTTCAATTATCTCAAGCTGCATGTCTGTGAGGTGTGATAATCCGTCCCGCAGGAACTCATCACTTACTTTCTCCGTCCATTTCCTGCTCCCTTTTGTAAGAAAAGCCTTCTTTACATCAGGTGCAGCCAGAAGATAGTCAATCATCCTTCCGTAATCTTCACAGGCATAATCCGGTTCGTAACTTTTATTCATATCTCTCCTCGCTTTCCGCGAATACACAGGTTTCCCGAATATCCCGTGCAGAATTGAATGTAAAACGGCGTACCGGCAGAAAGCCTGACAGTAACGCCGTATAATATCATTTTGTCAATCCTGCATTTGTCCACGACACCCCGGGATCATCGGGAAACAATCAGGCGACAGTTAGCAAACACCGTCTCACGGGCAGTTGGCCCCTCCGAGGGTCTCCCGGAGCCGCCCTCATTGCTTGCGGCGGCTCTGGGCCACTCGAGCTGTGACTGGACGGGAGTATCATTATTCTTACCGATGGTCATTGCACCTGCAGGTTGCTGTCCTGCATTTCAGACGAAGACATTCGCGGTAAAGCACCACGGACTAAAAGTCCTGTGCCTCTCGCATAAGACCTGCCTCCAAAGCAAGCTTCGGGGCCAGGGCTTTATCGCTCTCCCTTTCGGGGTCATGGCGCATCGTATTCATGCTCGCACCGGCTAAGAAGGTACCTGAATGAATGTGTATTCACTTTTCAAAGTGCTGAGAGGAAAATCATCCCCTCATATAAGGTCCACGGAAAGTCCAAAAACTGAACATTTTCTACAAATTATTTTTCATTTTTTCTAAAGTTCTTTTCTTCAGACCCCATACTGCACGTTCTGTCAGCCCTTTTGCTCTTGCATATTCCTCAATGGAAACACCTCTGATAATATGCTCCACAGCAAGATTTCTCTGTCTTGCTGTCAGTTTTGCAAATGCATCCTGAAGCCGCCTGTCTCCATGTCGAAAGGTTCTGCCGCCACATCTCATAAATGTCTCTTCATCTTCTTCAGGATGATTATCAATCTGCCATCTGCTTTTATCGTCTTTAGTGTCAAGCTTACTGTGTCTTCTTGTTTCAGTATGGTTGTTGCACTTCTCTTTTCTCTCCAGCTCCAGGACCACATTACCTATTTCCTGATCAACTTCAATTTCCACAACGTCTCCATTTACAAATTCATATTTGATTTTCATTTCGTATCCTCCGAACTTTGAATGTGTTGATGTAACTTCTTCAAAATCCGCAGGCTACGGTCCTCTGATTCTTTTCATTAAAAAGCTCCTTACCGGAGCTGACTCACATCAGTAATCCGATAAGGAGTTTTAAGTGGAAACAAAAAAGGAGCCCAGCAAAACATCATCCTATAATAGGATTACTAATGTTTTGCCAGGCTCCTGATGGCGATCCCCAAATACAGTCTCATAACAAACTCTTGGATATCATCTGCTGACCCTGAGGGTGCTCTGTGGTTGCCCAATCCGTCAGTTCTCGTGAATATCCTCAATATATTCAGTTATCACTGCATCCGTCAGGATGCTGTCTCTGCTGCTATGCTTTATATTCTGCCGGGCTCCTTCCGGCATCTTCCGGATTCAGCCCCTGCAGACTCCTGAATATCATCTGCCGACCCTGATGGCATTCTCCAAATCCGTCAGTTCCTGTGATATTCCCTTCTCCTGCACATCAGCTTGAAATCTGTGCCCTATGCACCGGTCACTACATATTCCGCCACCACTTCTCTTACCTGAAGGCTTCTTTCCGTAATTTCAATTTCATACTTCTTCCTGCACTTCTGGCAGTATATCTCTGCATCATCAGCTGCTGCAGCACTTATAAGTTTTCTCCCGCAGTTTGGACATGCAACCGTATAACGCTTAGAATTTTTCTTCACTTTATTCCCCTCCTCTGACCAAATGTGCTTCATTTTATGATCCGACTGATTCTCTAGCCATGCTTTTAGGGAAACGTACATCTTCTGCAGATACATATAATCATATGGCCAAGAGCTATCTGCTTTGAATGTACAGCTGGTCTTGCAGGCAAACGGGATATCTTCAGATCAGTTTCTATATTGCATATAACTGCCATCTGCAATCTGACAGAATATACTTGAGCTTATATCTCTTTTCTATTCCGTCAATCACGCTCTGACACTCATATATCACTGTATCAATTCCGGCAATTTTTTGCCTGTAGCTGTCTATCCGCTTATCTATCCTGATTATCTGTTCTGAGCCGTCATCAAGCTGAAGTTTAAATTTATATGGTATCGGTATCTTTCCCTCATATTCGAACACCACCATAGTTTTTATAGGCTTTGCAACAATCTTCACTGTTTATAGCCTCCCATCATAATGTAATTACCGTCATTCACACCGCCCTGAACAGGTTCAACGCTGCTGTTTGCAAATATAGCCCTGAATATGCTTTTAGTGCCGAACTGTTCTCTGATTTTATCGACTGTGCTGTCGAGTATTTCTTCTTTCTCCTTATCCCTGATATCAAATAAGGACATCTGGATGCAGTCTTTTCCTGACAGATCTGATAAAGATACACTCATCGCTCTGACAGGTTCTTTTTTCCACATCTCATCAACAAGGCGTTTTGCAGTATCAAATATCTCATTGGTTGTATTTATCATACCGTAAAGCTTTACCTGATGACTGTATCCATGTAGATTACTGCTTCTAAGATATACACTGACGCGTCCTGCATATCTGCCAAGCCTTCTCAGGCGTGCAGATACTCTTTCGCATAACGCAAGAAGTTCCCTATATATATCCTCCCTGGTCTCAAGGTCATATGGATATGTGAGACCGTTGCCGATACCTTTCTGTATGATATTATCATTTATCGTCACTTCTGAATCATCTATACCGTTTGCATAGTCATGAATCAGAAGGCCGTGGCTATGAAGAGCAAGTTTCAGTATTCTTCTGTCAGCCTTCGCAAGATCTCCTATGCTTTTTATACCCATACCTGATAATTTCTTTTCTGACGCACTTCCTACCATGAAAAGCTCTCTTACTGGCAACGGCCACAGCTTCCCTGATATTTCTTCTGGCCACAGGGTGTGAACCATATCAGGTTTTTTTAATTCACCTGCCATTTTCGCACAGAGCTTATTATTTCCGATTCCGATATTGACTGTGAATCCAAGTTCCCTTTTTATTCTCTCCTTAATCTCTAGCGCAACTTCAACCGGATTATCCCTTGCTCTTTTAATTGATGACATGTCGCAGAAACATTCATCTACACTGTATCTTTGTATAACAGGAGTATATTCATTCAGAATTTCAAACATAGCCTCGCTGCATGAAAGATAAAGGTCATAATCCGGGGGATAAACTTCAAGCTCAGGGCATTTTCTTCTTGCCTCATAAAGACTTTCTCCTGTCTTTATTCCGTACTTCCCTGCTGGAATTGATTTTGTAAGAATAATTCCATGTCTGTTTTCCGGATCTCCAGCTATTGCAGCAGGAACCTCTCTTATATCCTTTTCATACCCCTGCTCAAGAAGATCTGCTGCTGTCCAGCTTAAATATGCGCTGTTGGCATCCACATGAAATACAAGCAATTTATTCCGCCCCCTTTTATGTATATCTTTCTACTGAAGATCCTTTATAACCTTGACGGCAACCCCCTGAATATTACAGTCATCCACAATAATGTCATCCATAGCTCTGTTCTCCGGATGAAGTCTTACTTTACCCTTTTCACGATATAGTCTCTTAAGAGTTGCTTCATCTTCAACAAGTGCAACGACTATCTGCCCGTCTTCTGCACAGGCCTGCTTTCGTATTACAACAAGGTCTCCTGTTTCAATTCCGGCATCAATCATTGACTCACCGTTGGCACGAAGAATAAAGAACTCTCCATCTCCAAACATCGATTTTGGAAGCGAAACATATTCTTCTACATTTTCCTCAGCCAGGTTAGGTATACCGCAGGCTATGCTGCCGACTACTGCTGCTCTTATCACACCTGAGTTTGAATTCAGCTTTTCAATTCTGTCATTGCTGATTCTCTTTCCGTCATATGTTATGAGTCCGCGCTCATCCATTTCAAGAAGATACCTGTAAGCGGTACTCACGCCTATCCCGAATTTATCAGCAATAACTCTGACCGAAGGTGATGAGCTGTTCTCAAGGTAATACTGTTCAGCAAACTCAATAATACGATTCATCAGTTCTACATTTCTTCTTCGCATAGTCACTCCTTTCCTATTTAGTGAAACGATTTGTTTCTGCAATTGGTATTATAGAACACGCGTTCGCACAATGCAACCATAATTTTGAGCAAAAATAAAAAGAGGCGTTTTTTGCCTCTTTAATATCATGTTCGCATGCCTTCGCTGATAACCGCCCTGGCTTTATCCAGATACTCCTTCCTTGCACTCTCCGGAGCCAGCAGCCGTATCTCCCCTGCAAACTTAAACACCCAGCTGTAGAAGTTGGGACTAAGTGCCACTTCCGGATATGCGTAGAAAGTGTTCTCAGTTGCGACTTCAGTTTCTACGCTTTCATCAAAACGGTCGATAACATACTTCATAAGCTCATTCCTGCATTCAAGCTTCACTCTTACAGTATTCCCATCGTACATCTCAAATATCTGACGGGAATACCTGTCAAGACTGAAGTCCTTCGGTTTCCTGACAGCCTTCTCGTCGTCCATTTCAAGATGACAGATACGATCTGCTCTGAATGTAGATATATTATCATGCTTGTCGGAATATCCTACAACATAGTAGAAGTCCTCATTCCAGAACAGGGCATATGGGCTTAGTTTGTATATCTCTCCATCATTTCGCAGTATCTTTTTCTTTTCGGGTGTAAAGTCATAGTACTGAAAAGTAACTTTCC
>JBJEMQ010000316.1:0-1635 GCA_051879755.1 Coprococcus sp.
AGGAATAATTTCATGAAAAATATAGAAAAATACTTAAAAAAGCGTAATATAGAGGTGGAGCACATTCTTTCAGCCCGCTGTGAGAAGCAGCATAATATTATTATCCGTCTTGACACAGACGAAGAGGTTAGATGCTATATGCTCATGCAGGAACTGATGGAAGTAATACCGGAGGATGAATTTCTCAAGGTCCGTAAAGGCTCCGTTATACGAAAAAGTGGCATCATCTCTATCAGTGATGATGGCGTCTATACCATGATAGACGGCACTACCTTTCAGGGAGTTAAGCGTTCTTTGAAGAAACACAAGGTAATGCGTGAAAAACTGGGTCTGACAAGATTGCAGACAGATGTGGAATCCGCTTTGCCTATGAAACCCTTAACACTCCTTGAAAAATGCAGTATTCTTGATAATATGCCGGTGGCATACTGTGTAATTGAACTTGTATTCGATGAAGCCGGTCACGGAATCGATTTCATCTTCCGCTACTGCAACAAGCAGATGGAAGTGATTGAGGGCGTTCCTGTGGAAGATATGGTAGACCATTCCTTTTATGAGGTGTTCAAGAACGGTGACAAAAAGTGGCTTGTCGCTTACGCTGATGTTGCACTTAACGGTGTTCAGCGTACCCTCCATGATTACAGCCCGGAGGTTGACAAAACCCTGACCATACACTGCTATCAGCCGGAGCCGGGGTATTGTGCCTGCGTGCTGACGGAGGATGGGAATGCTGACATATGTCCGAAGGAATGAGTATGCAATTCTCTATAAGAATTCCATACTCTCTGCCCAAACCTTTGCTGTCTCTGACAGTTTTTTCAGGTGTATCTCATAACAGCAGGCTTTCTTTCCCTCGTCATAAGAACTCACCACGTATTCAATCACATGATTGACCAACACTTCCAGATACTCTGAATCGCATACTTCTTTTAGTGCGATTCTTGTTTCGCCCCTGTCCAGATACTTACAGGACAGTATGATAGTATTCGTATCTTCTTCCCATACATAGCTTTGTACCAAGCAATCATAATACTTATAGTTTCTTTTATCACACAACATAATTATCTCCAACTCATTTTTAAAAATATCATTTCCCATGCCCACACATATTTTCAGGTTACTTGCTTGAATTTACAAATTCAATCGATTCATTTTGTTTCTTTTCTCTTCCCTGCTGCTTGACAAGTAGATTCTGGTGATTTCAAGACTGGAATGACCAAGTATATCCGCTAATTCACCGATGTTATTATAAGTGTCTATATACGTTAACGCAAACAGGTGTCTTAGTGAATGAGGATGTGCCTTTTCTAATGGTACTCCTGTCATATCAGCTATCTTCTGCATCATCCGGTAGACACCATTACATGTAATAGGCTTTCCTTTTCTTCCGGTAAAGATACAACCCTTTCTTATACCCTCTTCTCTGCAATAATCTTCCAATTCCTTAACCAGCTTATCAGGAAGATAGATGTCTCTGATTTTCCCTTTGTTTCTTATCTTATAACCACCATCTGCCAGAGCCTGTGTTGTAACCCCTGCCAGCTCACTGATTCTGCATCCTGTTAATGCCAGTGTTCTCATGATTAAGTAGTGTTTTTTCCTGCCACTCTCCAATGCATATTCCAGCATTTTATT
>JBJEMQ010000317.1:0-6190 GCA_051879755.1 Coprococcus sp.
GTACATAAAGATATTCCTCTTGGTTCAACAGGTGTTGAAAAGACTATCTGAGTTGAAGTGTTTCCAAACGTTTGAAGATGTCCTATAAACATATCCAATTCTTGAGTGCTAGGAAAAGCAACCTTGATTAACATTGAATAACTACCAGTTACACAATCGCACTCTAAGACGTTAGGACACTCACGAATAAACGGATAAAACTCTGGCTTTTGATTAGCCGAAAGTTCAAGATTTATAAATGCGGTAATATGATATCCTAACTTTTGCATATCTACAGATGTATTATATCCAGTGATAATCCCTTGTTTTTCTAATTTATCAATTTTTCGGTGGTTATATATGAGTAAGATTATTACGTTAAAAAACAGCAGAGAGTTTGGCAGTGTTTATAACACAAAGAATTCGGCAGCCAATAAATATTTAATTATGTATTTAAGAGCCAACAGCTTAAGTTACAATAGAATTGGAATCTCTGTTAGTAAAAAAGTTGGGAATAGTGTGGTAAGACACAGAGTAACCAGATTAATTAGAGAAGCTTATCGATTAAACAGGGATTATATTGCAGAAGGATATGACATTGTATTTGTTGCAAGAGCAGGAGCAAAAGATAAAAGCTATCATGATATTGAATCTGCTATGAATCATTTGTTTCGCTTAAAGAAGCTTCATAAAAAAGAAGAGGCTTAAGTTTATCGGATATGGTGAGAATATGAAAAGAATATTTATCAGTTTAATCAGATTTTACCAAAGGTATGTGTCAGTATTAAAAGGACATTCTACCTGTAAGTATTTTCCTACATGTTCACAGTATGCTATAGAAGCACTTGAAAAGTATGGTGTTTTTAAGGGTGGAGCTTTGGCTGTATGGAGAATACTAAGATGTAATCCTTTTTCTAAAGGAGGATATGATCCAGTTCCATAAAGGAGGACAATATGTTTCTAACAGTTGAAGATGGTCTGATACTCGGACCTGTTTGTTGGTTATTTGGACATATATTTGAATTAATTTACAAATTTGTTGAGTTTTTAACACCTGGTGGTGTTGTAAACCTTAGTATCTGTGTTGTATTATTTACATTTTTTATCAGAGCTTGTTTATTTCCGGTAAATTTCAAACAGCAGAAATCAAATAAGATTATGAATTTTATTCAGCCGGAGATTAATAAAGCAACTAAAAAGTATAATGGAAAAACAGATCAGGATTCTATGATGAAGAAGAATGAAATAACTATGAAAATACAGAAGAAGTATGGCGTAAGTATGACAGCCGGATGTCTTCCAGCTATTCTTCAGCTTCCTGTATTTTATGGTCTGTACAGAGTTATACAAAATATTCCTGCATATGTATCAGATATGAAGGATAAATATCAGGTTATATTGGATACATTAAAAACGGCAGAATTTAATAAAGCAGGTATTGGACTTGAAAATACTGCAACTTATATTGATGTTATAAATGCTGTAGCTACTGATGCAGATGGTTCGGTTAATACAGCTGTGGCAGCTGCGAGAGTTATGATGAATAATGTAGCTGATGGTAAGGTTGCGGATAATTTGGTTATTGATGTTCTTGATAAGATGTCATCTACTGACTGGAATCAGTTGACAGATTTAATTACATCAAATATTCCAAGTACTGTTACAACATACATTAATAATTTCCATGAGATGAATTCATTTTTATTTGGACTTAATATATCTGAAGCACCTGGATGGAAATTAAGTATTGCATTAATTATTCCAATAGTTTCTGCTGTGTCACAGTTTTTGACTTCAAAGATTTCACAGCTTTCGTCAAATAATTCATCTAATGATGCTGTACAGAATCAGATGAATGGCACGATGAAGTTTATGAATATATTTTTCCCAATTATGTCATTCTTCATCTGTATAAGCTGTCCTATCGCCATAGGTCTTTATTGGATAATAGGTGCTGTTATTTCTATTATTACGCAGCTTATAATAAATGCTTATTATAATAAGTGTGATATGGAAAAAGTTCTTGAAAAGTGTAAAGAGAAAGCAGCTAAGAAACAGGAGAAAAAAGATGCTAAGCACCCAAATAAAAAGTCTTTCTATGAAAGAATGATGGATGCACAGAATGGTAACGTGAGTACAGATGAGAGACAGAGTGAAAATATAAATAAAATGGCTTCATCAAGACTTAAGAGTTATAATAATCCTGCTACTGATGATGGAAGAAATAGTAATACAGGTACCACTCATTACAAGGCTGGAAGTATTGCTTCTAAAGCAAATATAATGCTTCAGTATCAGAATAACAGTAATGATAAGGGAGGAAGAAAATAATGGAATTCGTTGAATTTAAAGGTAAAACTTTAGATGAAGCACTTATGCAGGCAAGTGTTGAACTCGGATGTGCGAGTACAGACCTTGAATATACAGTTGTAAGTGAAGAAAGTAAAGGATTTCTTGGATTAATAGGTTCAAAACCATGTATCATAAAGGCAAGAAAAAAGAAGACATTTGTTGATGATGTAAAAGAATATCTTGATAATTTGTTTAAAGCAATGGATATTCAGGCTGAGATAAAAATAAATTTTGATGATACAGAAAATGTATTATCTATTGATCTTGAAGGACCTGAGATGGGTATTTTGATAGGTAAGAGAGGTCAGACTCTTGATGCTCTTCAGTATCTTATAAGTCTTGCAGTTAATAAGAAGAGTGATTCTTATATCAGAGTTAAACTTGATACAGAGAATTACAGAGCAAGAAGAAAAGAAACTCTTGAAAATCTTGCAAAGAATATAGCATTTAAGGTTAAGAGGTCAAAGCGTTCATTTGCACTTGAACCAATGAATCCATATGAGAGAAGAATTATACATTCTACTCTTCAGAATGATAAATATGTTGCTACAAGAAGTGAGGGTGAAGAGCCTTATAGAAAGGTAATCATTTATCTCAAAAAATATGGCAAATAAATATATTTATTCATTTAAAGAAGAAGCTGCAGTTTTGTAGCTTCTTTTTTAAATTAGAAATTCAATAACGCATCGGCGTTATTGACGGCGAGATAAACATTAGCTTAGCCATCAGGTATTAATGATTTATGTATTGAACATACATATTGTTACATATTGATTTACAGGATATTTAGTGTATAATTCTATTGCAGGAAAACATTATATATCAGAAAGTAAAAATATATGCAGATACTGTCTGATTAAGGGTTAAGAAGTATATTAGAAGGAAAAAAATATGTATAAAGAAGATACCATTTGTGCCATAGCTACAGGCATGGGTAATGCAGGAGTAGGTATTATAAGAGTAAGTGGGGAAAATGCACTCGATATTGCTGAAAAGGTTTTTTATCCTGCAAATAAGAATAAAAAAATAAAAGAAATGAAAACATATACAGCTGCTTTTGGTAAAATTGTTGATGGTTCTAAGATGATTGATGAAGCTATTCTTCTTGTTATGAAAGCACCTCATACTTATACATGTGAGGATGTATGTGAGCTGCAGTGTCATGGCGGTATGGTTGTTATGAAAGAGGTCATGGAGGCAGTTATAAAGGCAGGTGCCAGAGTGGCAGAACCGGGCGAATTTACTAAAAGAGCTTTTTTAAATGGTCGTATAGATTTGTCACAGGCAGAATCAGTAATGGATTTAATAAATGCAAAAAATGAATTTGCAGCTAAATCATCACTTATGCAGTTGAGAGGTGATTTGAAAAAGATAATTTCAGATATGAGGGAAACTATCTTATATAATGTAGCATTTATAGAATCTGCTCTTGATGATCCGGAACATTATAGTTTAGATGGATATTCACAAAAATTGAGGACTATTGTGGATAAGTTAGTTACAAATGTGGATAACTTATTGATAACATTTGATAACGGAAGAGTACTTTCTGAAGGAATAAAGACAGTAATAGTAGGTAAACCAAATGCTGGAAAATCCTCACTTCTTAATATGTTTCTTGGTGAAAACAGAGCTATTGTAACTGATATTGCCGGTACCACAAGAGATGTTTTGGAGGAAGTTGTCAACATAAATGGCATTATGCTGAATATTGTAGATACAGCAGGAATAAGGGAGACTTCTGACATTGTGGAGAAAATCGGTGTAGATAAAGCTTTGGATTATGTTGATAATGCAGACCTTATATTATATGTTGTTGACAGTTCAGTACCTCTTGATGATAATGATAATCATATAATATCAAGAATTTCAGGGAAAAATGTCATAACAATTCTAAATAAGTCTGACCTTGAAACAAAAGTGGATAAGCTGTTGATAAATAGTTATATTTGTAGTGATATTGTAGAACTTTCGGCTATGACAGGTGAAGGCAGGGATGAGTTATATAATCTTTTAAATGAAATGTTCTTTGAGGGTAAACTGTCATATAATGATCAGCTTTATATAACAAACAGCAGACATAAGAATGAGCTTATTAATGTAAAAGAAAGCCTTATGAAAGTCATAGAAAGTATAGATATGGGAATGGAGGAGGATTTCTTCTCTATTGATTTGATGGATGCATATGAGCATTTAGGCCTTATAATAGGTGAGACTGCCAGAGACGATTTGGCTGACAAAATATTTAAAGAATTCTGTATGGGAAAGTAGTCGGAGGATAAAATGATACCTGTAGTTGAAGAAAATTATGATATAGTAGTTGTTGGTGCAGGTCATGCAGGATGTGAAGCTGCGCTTGCTTCTGCAAGGCTTGGACTAAATACAATACTATTTACAATTAGTATGGATAGTGTAGCCATGATGCCATGTAATCCAAATGTAGGAGGAAGTTCAAAAGGACATTTGGTCAGAGAATTGGATGCTCTTGGTGGAGAAATGGGAAAAAACATAGATAAGACATATATTCAGTCAAAGATGTTAAATGCATCAAAGGGACCTGCTGTACATTCCCTACGCGCTCAGGCAGATAAGGGTAATTATTCCAGAACAATGAAGTATACATTGGAAAATACTGATAACCTTACATTACGTCAGGCGGAGGTATCTGAACTTATAGTTGAAAATGGAGTAATTAAAGGTGTTAAGACGTTTTCAGGTGCTATATATCATGCAAAGGCAGTTGTATTATGTACAGGTACATATCTTAAAGCCAGATGCATATATGGCGATGTGGTAAATCATACAGGTCCGAATGGACTTATGGCTGCAAACCATTTGTCAGATTCCATGAAAAAGGAAGGTATAGGAATACGTAGATTTAAAACAGGTACTCCGGCAAGACTTGATAAAAAAACTATTGATTTTAGCCAGATGGAAGAACAAAAGGGTGATGAGCATATAGTACCATTTTCATTTACAAATACTGAAGATGATATAAAACGTGATCAGATATCATGCTGGCTTTGTTATACAAATGAGAAAACTCATGAGATAATACGTGAAAATATAAACAGATCTCCACTTTTTTCCGGTGTCATAGAAGGTACAGGTCCAAGATACTGTCCTTCCATAGAGGATAAAGTAATGAAATTTCCTGATAAAGAAAGACATCAGATATTTATAGAACCGGAAGGTGAGTATACAAATGAAATGTATATGGGTGGTATGTCCAGTTCTCTTCCTGAGGATGTGCAGTATAAGATGATAAGAAGTATGAAGGGATTGGAGAATGTTCGGATTATAAGAAATGCATATGCTATAGAATATGATTGTATAAATGCTATAGACCTTAAGCCATCTCTTGAATTTAAAAATATATCCGGTCTATTTGGTGCAGGCCAGTTAAATGGAAGTTCAGGTTATGAGGAGGCTGCAGCTCAGGGACTTATGGCCGGGATAAATGCAGCTATGAGTGTTAAGGGAAAAGAACCTGTTATACTTGACAGATCACAGGCATATATTGGTGTTTTAATTGACGATCTTGTTACAAAAGAAACTCATGAACCATATAGAATGATGACATCAAGAGCTGAATACAGACTTCTTTTACGTCAGGATAATGCGGATTTGAGACTTACAGATATAGGTCATGAAATAGGACTTATAGATGATGAAAGATATGCTGCTTTTTGTCATAAACGTAGTCTTATTGAAAGTGAGATAGAACGTCTTGAAAATGTACATGTAGGTGCAAACAGACATATACAGGATTTTCTTAAAGCAAATGAAAGTACAGTGCTTAAAACTGCAGTTTCACTTGCTGAATTAATCAGAAGACCTGAGCTTTCTTATGAAAAGA
>JBJEMQ010000318.1:0-6164 GCA_051879755.1 Coprococcus sp.
AAGTAATATAAAGGCGCCTATACATATAAGGATAGGGGCAAAAGAAGATGGCTTAAGCAGTTTAATAAATATGTTGCCTTCACCTAAATCACCAAGTCGTAATATCTGGGCAGTAGCTGTACTTCCGACATTTGCACCAAATACTACGGGGATAGCCTGACTAAGCTTCATTATTCCGGCATTTACAAAACCGATAAGCATAATAGTGGTGGCAGCGGAGCTTTGAATGATAGCCGTGACACCTGTTCCAAGAGAAAATCCTTTGATAGCTCCTGTAGCTTTGTTTTTTCCTGTAGTGAGCTTTTCAAGTATTTTTTCGAGACTTCCGCCGGCCAGATTTTTTAATGCGGAGCCCATAAGATTCATACCATAAAGAAACATGCCTATTCCACCAAGTAAGGTAAGAATTGAAAATAAGTCCAAAATAAAGTCCTCCTAAATAAAAGTAAATATCTCATGACATTTAGTAATGCCTATGCGTCAAAACTTGCGCTTATTCTGGTTCACGCTCGTTAAGTGCTCATATTATAACATACAAATAGAATTAGTTCTATCAATTTTGATGTTATATCAAAAAATACTGTATGAAAATTATATAGCATTATATATCTATAAGTAGAAGTATGCCTCAAAGTGTGGTACAATATGAACACTTAACGAACGCGGGCGAAGAGACGTGTAAGTTTAAAAAAAGAGTGGTGTGAATATGTCAGTATTTAGTGATAAAAGAATATTTGGTATAAAACGTAATAATGCAAGTGGTATAACAACAGCAGGGCAGGTGTCGGCAAATGATATAATACTTTGGTCGATATTTCTTCTTCCTGTTCACATTGCCTTGTATGGAGCCGGTCAGTGCATCATAGCTGTGGGACTTTTTGTTGGAAATGTTTTTGGATGGCTTTTCCTTTCTAAAAGAATGAATTCATATACAGAATTTTCTGATAAGAAAATTCATAATGCACCTGAATTCTTTGAAGCAAGATATAATTCCTGTTTTTTAAAGAACTTGTCTGCGGTAGTGTGGATTGCAGCACTTGGAAGTATATTGGTGGCAGTAGTAAAAACGGTTGCTGATATAGTAGCAGCATATCTTGGCACAGACTCTACAATCTGCCTTTGTGTTATAATATGTCTTCTTGCTCTTGCAACTGTACTTTTTGATAATAGAATCATAGGAATAGGAAAAACGATAATATTTGTTGTGCTGATAGTTGTTTCAATAGCTACTATAGTATACATATTTACTGTATATAGTACGGAAGAACTGCTGAATATATACAGAAAATCCGATATACCGGCAGAGACAAGTAAATATCTGAATATTCTGTATTATAAAGGAGAATATGTCGGGGTTATAGATATTATATCCATGCTGGCTATGGGAATTGGCTGTCTGGGAATGCCGCTTATGTATAAGGGCGTTATAAATATAAGGGACATCAAGGAACTTGACAGCAGCAGAATATGGGCTGTAATATTCGAAGGACTTACTATTATAAGTACAAGCATGATTGCACTTCTGATTGTACCTATTATATATCCTCTGACATTAAGTGGAGATGAAAATTCATTTGAGATATATAATATGTTGTATAAAGCACTATTATCAGGAAATGAATATGAATATGCCATAAGAATAGGTATCCTGTTTGTATATATGCTGGCAATAATCATACTTATGGAATCACTTATGAGAAATGTATCAGAGCATATAAGGGGACTTGTTCCTGTTATGAAAAAAAAGACTCCTGTAAGTGTAAAGCTTATTATTGATATACTGGCTATTTTGGCGGCGGCAGGTTTTGTATTTTTATGTGCAGAATGTTTTGAAATGAATGCTGCTAAAATAGTATCCATAGGATGGGGAATATGCGCCGGAGGTCTTGCTGCGCCTTGTATTATGGCGCTTATGTGGAAGAATTCTACTAAATACGGTATTCTCAGTGGGATATGGACTGGTATTTTAGTATATGGGATATGGAGATTTGTACCGGTGTTAAATGGAAATTCCATGACAGAAGCCACAGGCTTATGTGCAGATATAGTAGGATTTATGTTCAGCATGGCTGCAATAATCATAGTCAGTATGTTCACAAAGAAAACAGATAAAGAAGAACAGAAAGTATTTGGACAAATGAGGATGAGCCAGAGATGATATTTAATATTGCCTGTGTAGGAAGAATAAAAGAGAATTATTACAGAGAACTTATAGATAAATATATAAAAGCATTAAGCAGCGGAAATAAGATTATTATACATGAGGTGCCGGATGAACCTATACCGAAAAAGGCGGGTGATTCGATAAATAAGCGTATCATACATACAGAAGGGGACAGACTTCTTGAAGTTATTGGTGATAATGATTATGTTGTTGCTCTATGCATAGAAGGAAAGCAGATGAAAACTGAAGAATTGGCAGATTTAGCAGCTAAGGCAGAAGATAAGGGATATGGAGATGTAACATTTGTCATAGGTGGTTCATTGGGACTTGATGACAGATGCATAAAAAGAGCTGATTATAAATTGAGCTTTTCGAAAATGACATACCCACATCAGTTAATGAGAGTTATGCTGGCTGAGCAGATAAAACTTATTTGTGATATGTGATATTATTCATGATGGTATATGCTCTATATATCTGTTCACTTAAAGCTGTGGCTGTAAGCTGTTCTGAAAGTGAAAATGAAGATATGGAAAAATATTCTGCCTTATCTGTACATTCTTTTTCATAGCCGATATAATAATTGATTTTTGAAATTCTATTTGTCATCATACTGCTTAGCATTGCAGAATATTCATCAGAAGAAAGCGTCGGTGATTTGGACGAAGCCGGTACAACTGATGCATTATATGTATTTTTGTTCAAACTGAATGAAGGCATTTTTTTTGAACATAATAGATTTAAGCGGCAATATGGTGACAGTCTCTTGATGTATTCGTTGATGGCGGAAGTTATTGCGCTGTCTGGTTTTTTTATATTTAAATATATATTTATTTCCATAATATTGACCTCAAATCTTTTTAATCATCACTACATAATAATATCATATTAATGCCGGTTAATGCTATAGACAAATGTCTTATTTTGAGTTATATTATATCAGCTTACTGATATTTGTGCCACCGGCAAAAGAAGGCGGCGGAATGGAGACTAAGATGAAAAAGAAGATACTGGCTCTTGATATTGATGGAACACTTACTAATTCAAAGAAAGAGGTAACTCAGAAAACCCTTGATAAGATAATGGAAATACAGGATAAAGGACACATAGTTGCCATAGCATCCGGAAGACCTCTTCCCGGTATAAGAAGAATTGCTGATTTATTACAGCTTGATAAGTATGGCGGATATGTTCTGGCATTCAATGGCGGGCGTATAGTGAATTATAAGACAGGAGAAGTAGTATATCAGGAAACTCTTGATAACCAGGTAGTCAGGGAAATATATGATTATGCCATAAAAGAAGATGCAGGTATGGTTACTTATGAGGGTGATACTGTTATAACAGGTACGCGAATAGATGATTATATGGCAATGGAAGCAAGGTTGAATTATATGGAGATAAATCAGCTTGATAACTTTAAGGAATATATAAATTTTCCTCTTAATAAATGTCTTATGACTGCAGAGGATAATAAAGCTTTTGATATGGAAAATGAGCTTAAAGAGCAATATGAAGGTAAGGTAAATATATTCCGTTCGGAGCCTTTTTTTGTAGAAATCATGCCACCCGATGTTCATAAGGCATCATCACTTGAAAAGCTGCTTAATATTCTGCATATGGATGTATCTGACCTTATAGCCTGTGGTGATGGCTATAACGATCTTACCATGATAGAATATGCCGGAACAGGTGTAGCTATGGCAAATGCACAGCAGATAGTAAAGGAACATGCAGACTATATTACATTATCAAATGACGAGGATGGACTTGTTCCGGTTATAGATAAATTTATACTTGGTAAATAATATAAAAAATGTGTTAATTCAGTTAATTTCGTTGAATTTAAATTTTGTTTGTAGTAGAATAGCGTTGTTTATGTAAAAAAGCGATGTTATTTATGTAAAATAGCAGTGCGTGATTGACGTTATATAACGTTATATAAATAGGAGACAGATATGAGCAAACAGGAAAATACAGATAAAGATAAAGATGAAGAAGTAAAAAGTACAAAGAAACATAAAAACAGATGGTGGCTTATTGCCCTGGCAGTTGAGATATTGATAATAATTGGCATTGTAGTTGTTTATGTAAATAATTATATAAATAACCGCATAGGGAAAATAGAACATGTAGAGCTTAATGAGACAAAGGTAAATGAAGAACTCGATGAGCAGACTGTGCAGCGTATGACCGGTTATACCAATATAGCATTATTTGGTATAGATACAAGAGATGCCGGCATGGAAGAAACAGGCGTTCGTTCAGATGCAATTCTTATATGCAGCATAAATAACGATACAAAGCAGGTTAAGCTTGTTTCTGTATACAGAGACACATATCTTGAGCTGGCAAATGAATATAAGACATATGAGAAGGCTACTCATGCTTATGCATATGGAGGAGCACAGGGAGCTGTTAATATGTTGAATAAAAACCTTGACCTGAACATTAATGAATATGTATCTGTTAACTTTACTGCACTTACGGAAGCAATAGATGCTTTAGGTGGTATAGATGTTGAACTGAAATATAGCGAATTAGATAAGTTAAATGAATGTATAGATGAGCAGATGGGAATAAACGGTATCATGTCAGATTATGTATATGAGACAGGAGTTGTGCATCTGAATGGTGTTCAGGCTACGGCATATTCGCGTATCAGAAGTACAGATGAAGGTGATATAACAAGAACCTGGAGACAGCGATATGTTATTCAGAAGATGATTGAAGCCGCCAAATCAGCAGGACTTTCAAAACTTATGGATTGTATTGATGTTGTAGTTGATGATATATCCTCAAGCCTTTCAAAAGATGAGATAATGAAGCTTGCAAAGGATTGTTTCGATTATGATATATCGACAACTACAGGATTTCCATTTACTTATAGTGCACCGATGATAAATGAAGCAAGCGTGGTGGTAGCTGCAGACCTTGAAACAAATGTTATTATGCTTCATAGATTCCTGTATGATGACATGGATTACCAGCCAACACCTACTGTTAAAAACATAAGTGCTAATGTTATAAGCGATAGTGGAACATATAATACTTTGGATTTATCTACATTTAAAGTAGAGGATGATGTAGATTCCATATGTGAGGAATAATGGAATAAAAGACTGTATAATATGGCAATAGCCATTTTGTACAGTCTTTTTTATAAAATTCAGTTTCAAATACTATAGGATTATGATATAATGAGCCTTGCGACGGCCGGAATAAGGCGAAGAACTCCCCGGACTTTTAGGTTCGTGTGCAGTTTACTAAAAAAACAGGTTATTAATAATTTAAGAGGTATACGAAGATGGAAATGAAACGAGTACTTTTAAAGATGAGCGGAGAAGCTCTTGCAGGAGATAAGAAACATGGCTTTGATGAAAAGACTGTAAAGGATGTTTCTAATCAGGTGAAAAAAATTCTTGATAAAGGAATAGAGCTGTGTGTCGTAATAGGAGGAGGTAATTTCTGGAGAGGTCGTACATCTGAGAATATGGATCGTGTAAAAGCAGACTCTATAGGTATGCTTGCTACGGTTATGAATTGTATATATACAGCAGACAGTTTCAGAACCTGTGGAATAAAGACACATATTATGACACCATTTGTATGTGGCAATATGACAGAACTTTTTGACAAGGATAAAGCTATAGAATATATGAAAAAAGGCGAGGTTGTTTTCTTTGCCGGTGGCATAGGTCATCCTTATTTCTCTACGGATATGGCTACTGTGCTTATGGCTATTGAGTGTGAGGCTGATGTTATATTATCTGCAAAAGCAATAGATGGCGTATACGACAGTGACCCTAAGACGAATCCAAATGCCAAAAAATACGATTCAATAAATATGAGCGATATTGTAGACAACAAGCTCGGTGTTATTGACCTTGCTTCAGCAGTACTCGCAATGGAAAATAAGATGCCTATGATGCTGTTTGGACTTAATGGAGAGGACAGTATAGTTAAGGCTGTAACAGGTGATTTTACAGGCACATATGTA
>JBJEMQ010000319.1:0-1624 GCA_051879755.1 Coprococcus sp.
CAGTAATGGATGTTGGCTACAAAAGGAGAATTATGCATGCTTTTCACCGGCAGAGATTTATTTTTCAAAAATAGAAGAAGACATGGTAACAATCTGTGCACCCACAAGTAAGATTGTTCAGAGAGGAGATACCTTAGGTGGAATCAATCTTACAATTAAGATTTCAGCACCATTCCCGGAGGTACTTCGTATTCAGACATACCACTACATGGGATTAAATGAAAGAACACCTAAGTTTGACATAAATGAAGGAACAACAGGAAATCTTAAAGCAGAAGAAACAGAGGACAAGCTTGTTGTACATAGTGGTTCTTTACGTTTTGAGATGAGAAAAGATAATGGAGCAATTACATTCTATCGTGGTGAAGAGAAGATTACTTCAAGCGGTTCAAGAGATTTAGCATACATGAAGACTAACTGGAAGGGCTTTGCGTATGATAAAGGACCTGAAGATGCTTATATGAGAGAGCAGCTTTCTTTATCAGTAGGAGAACTGATTTATGGTTTAGGAGAGCGTTTCTCAGCTTTTGTTAAAAACGGACAAAGTGTTGATATATGGAATGAAGATGGCGGAACAAGTACAGACCAGTCATATAAGAATATTCCATTCTATGTATCAAATAAGGGATATGGTGTATTTGTAAATCACCCTGAAAAAGTATCCTTTGAAGTCGCAACTGAGATGGTAACAAAAGTAGAGTTTTCTGTTCCTGGTGAGAGCCTTGATTACTTCCTTATTAATGGACCGACTATGAAGGAAGTTCTTATGCGCTATACTGATATAACCGGAAAACCATCTCTGCCGGCACCCTGGACATTTGGCCTTTGGCTGTCTACTTCCTTTACAACAAATTATGACGAGGAAACTGTAAACAGTTTTGTAGACGGAATGATAGATCGTAAAATTCCTTTATCTGTATTCCATTTTGATTGCTTCTGGATGAAGGATTTTAACTGGTGTGATTTTACCTGGGATTCAAGAGTATTCCCGGACCCGGTAGGTATGCTTCGCCGATTAAAAGAGAAAGGTCTGAAAATATGTGTCTGGATTAACAGCTATGTAGGACAGGAATCTTCCATGTTTGAGGAAGGTGTTAAGGGCGGTTATTTCCTTAAGAGACCAAATGGTGATGTATGGCAGTGGGATATGTGGCAGCCAGGGCTTGCAATTGTAGATTTTACAAACCCTAAAGCATGTGAATGGTATGCAGGAAAGCTTGAAGCACTTTTAGATATGGGTGTTGACTGCTTTAAGACAGACTTTGGTGAGAGAATACCAACGGATGCTGTATATTATGATGGCTCTGATCCTGAAAAAATGCATAACTATTATACATATTTATATAACAAAACAGTATATGATGTACTTAAAAAGAAGAAAGGTGAGAAAGAGGCAATACTCTTTGCACGTTCTGCAACAGTAGGCGGACAGAAGTTCCCTGTTCATTGGGGCGGTGACTGCTGGTCTGATTATGAGTCCATGGAAGAGAGCTTACGTGGTGGCTTGTCACTTACAAGCTCAGGCTTTGGTTTCTGGAGTCATGATATTGGAGGATTTGAGAGCCAGTCAACACCTGATGTATATAAGAGATGGTGTGCATTTGGATTGCTGTCCACCCATTCA
>JBJEMQ010000320.1:0-6108 GCA_051879755.1 Coprococcus sp.
AAGAAGCAACGGCTGGCCTTCATAATCTGAAATACTTCCTATTCCATAGTATCCATCCATTGTACTTGCTCCTTTATCAAATTTTGTTCTAAATGGACTATTTTCAATAGAATGAATGGATTTCTTAAAACCATTATCTCCATATACTGCCATTCCTGCTCTTCTTGTTCCAAGGTGTGAATGATAATCTGTTCCAAAGAACAAATCAAATGTACAATTTTCCTTAGACACTACTCCGAATATTCCGCCCATAACATCCTCCAGATTATTTTATAATTTATCTTTATATGCACATACAAGCAAACGCACATTCTTATCTATATTATAGCAATACCTATATTTGGTCAAGAGCCTGTGAAAGGTCCGCAATCAGGTCTTCTGCATCCTCTATACCGCATGAATATCTTACTAAATCAGGATATACTCCACATGCTTCAAGTTCAGCATCATTCATCTGCCTGTGTGTTGCACTGGCAGGATGCAGACAACATGTTCTTGCATCTGCTACATGTGTTTCAATGGCACCAAGCTTCAAATATTTCATAAATTTCTCCGCTGCTGCTCTTCCACCCTTTACACCAAAGCTTACTACTCCGCATGAACCATTCGGAAGATATTTATTAGCAAGTTCATGATATTTATTTCCCGGAAGTCCGCAATAATTTACATAGCTGATTTTCTCGTGATTATTCAGGAACTCAGCTACCTTCATGGCATTTTCACAGTGCCTTGCCACTCTTACATGGAGACTCTCAAGCCCCAGATTAAGTATGAATGCATTCTGTGGTGATTGAATCGAGCCAAAATCTCTCATCAGCTGCGCGGTACACTTTGTAATAAAAGCACCTCCCATACCGAATTTCTCAGCATATGTAATTCCATGATAACTGTCATCAGGTGTACAGAGTCCAGGAAACTTATCCGCATATTTCATCCAGTCAAATTTTCCTGCATCTACTATACAGCCACCAACACCTGCTCCATGTCCATCCATATATTTCGTTGTTGAATGTGTTACTATATCTGCTCCCCATTCAATAGGTCTGCAGTTTATAGGTGTAGGGAATGTATTATCTACTATAAGAGGAACACCATGTTCATGTGCTGCTTTTGCAAACTTCTCTATATCAAGAACCGTAAGTGCAGGATTTGCAATAGTCTCTCCAAATACAGCCTTTGTATTAGGCTTAAATGCAGCATTCAGTTCTTCTTCTGTTGCATCAGGATTTACAAATGTGAAATCAATACCCATCTTCTTCATGGTAACTGCAAATAAATTGTATGTTCCGCCATAGATTGAATTTGATGCTACTACATGATCACCACAATTTGCAATATTAAATACTGCATAGAAATTTGCAGCCTGTCCTGATGATGTAAGCATTGCAGCCGTGCCGCCCTCAAGCTCACATATTTTATTTGCAACCATATCATTTGTAGGATTTTGAAGTCTCGTATAGAAATAGCCTTCAGCCTCTAAATCAAACAGTTTACCCATATCTTCGCTTGTTGCATATTTGTAAGTTGTACTCTGAATAATCGGTATCTGCCTTGGCTCTCCATTTCCCGGAGTATATCCACCCTGTACACATTTTGTATTAATTTTATATTCGCTCATTTTGTTCCTCCCATATTTACATATTTTGTCATGCTTTTTTATTATATATTCAATTCTTTTTCTATTCAAGAAATTATTTTTCCTGCATATATCAACATTTATGGTCTTAAGGTAAATGCCAATAGCTTTATAGACATTTTCATGTTTTTTATCTATTTATAGACGCATGTTGTTTTCTTATAGTTATTGTAGTATAATGACATAAAGTATGAAATGCCGTATTACTTAAGGAGGATATTATGCTAAACAAAAAAGAAGACAGACGTATAAAGAAAACAAAACAGCTTCTAAAACAGGGTCTGATTGAGCTCATGTTTGAAAAAGATATAAAAAATATAACAATTAAAGAACTGGTTGAAAAGGTAGATATAAACCGTTCTACCTTCTATCTCCACTATACTGATATTTATGAACTTCTTGCAGAGCTTGAAAAAAATCTTATGGATGAAATACAGCAGGTATTTGATACATACAAGAATATTGATAAGCTTGAGGAAAGCTATGCATTTATCCTGACTTTATACAAGACCTTTGATAAAAACAGGAATTTGTGCAAGGCTGTTATGACCTCACAAAGTAACAGCAATTTTATAAAACAGATGGAGGAATCTATAGAAAATGAAATAAAAGCCAAACTTTCTGAACTTATAGGTGATATCAGTATCATCTCAAATAATTCATTTATTTTCTATAGGTGCGGATGTGTCGGCCTGCTTAGAAACTGGATTATAAATGATTCTCCCGAAACACCTGAAGAGATGGCACAGGAAACGTACCATATCGTCATTGATTCCATTCAAAGGCTCCGCACGGAAAAGTAATTTTTATCTTTTCAAATACATTCAACCGTCATATAATGGCTATAGTGTCAATTCGGTAGTATGTGTTAGTCACGAATTGATACAAGCTTTATTTTTGGAGTAGCGATATGGATAACAGACCAATAGGTATATTTGATTCCGGCCTGGGCGGCATAAGTGTCCTGCGTGATATTGTAAAGCTCATGCCAAATGAAAATTATATATATTATGGAGATTCTGCCCACGCCCCATATGGGACAAAATCTCTTGAAGAAATACAGGCACTCTCGGATGCTTGTGTTTCTTTTTTGCTGAATAAAGATGTCAAAGCTATTGTTATAGCCTGCAATACTGCAACAAGCGCTGCCGCCGGACTTTTGCGCAGCAAATACATAAACCTTCCTATAATTGGAATAGAACCGGCGCTTAAGCCTGCTGTACTATGGAAAGAACATGATAAAGTAGCTGTTATGGCGACACCTATGACACTCCAGCAGGACAAATTCAAGATGCTTATGCACACATACGAAGGTATTTCTGACATATTCTGCATACCTTGCCCGGGACTTGCAGATTATGTTGAGAAAGGTATCTTTGACGGTCCTGAAATAACAGCTTTTCTTGAAGGACTTCTTAGGCCCTATCTTGAAAAGGGAATTGATGCAATTGTCTTAGGATGCACACATTATCCTTTTGTAAAAAAGGTTATAAGTCATATAGCAGGTGAAAATGTCCGCATATTTGACGGAAGCCACGGAACAGCTTTAGAGCTAAAGCGTCGCCTTGAAATATCCGGCTTACTTACTAATAATAATGCCAAAGGAGAAATATCTATTTTTAACAGCAATGATTCTCCTGCTATTATCCAACTATGCCATACATTACTAAATCAGCCTGAATAAATATTCAAGAACGTCTCTGCGTTCTTATTGCAGAATGGAGATTAATATGATGAAAAATAAACACCGGGGACGATACAATAACGATTACAGTCCTCAATACAGCGACCCATATGATATATACGAAAAAGCTAAAAAACATATAAAACAGCTAAAGGAAAATGAAAAAGCTGCCAACAAAGAAAAAAAGACATTCAAAAATATTTTCTGAAATATTTTCAAAAAGGTATTGACATCCCTAGTCCTCTAGTGTATTATTTGCCTAGTACACAGGAGGTATCACATATGGACTTCAAGGCGAACATCCCTATTTATCTGCAGGTAATACAGGATATAAAAAACAAAATAGTAACCGGAAAGCTGCCGCTAGGCAGTAAACTTCCTTCTTCAAGAGAACTTGCTGTTATGTATGGAATTAATCCAAATACAGCCGCAAGAATTTATAATGAGATGGAAGCAGAGGGTATATCTTTTACCAGACGTGGTATTGGAACCTTCGTAACTGATGATACCAACCTTGTAAATAAACTTAAGCATGAGCTGCTTGATGACATCATTATGGATTTTACGGAAAAGATAGAGAAGCTCGGCTATTCAAGGAATGAAATCATGGAGCTGCTTCATACATTTTATAATGAGCATCCACAGCTCCATAACAACTAATAAGTACATGCCTCCGAAATAAAGTGAGGGGCAATACATATTATTAAGAGAGGAATTAATTATGTTAAAATGTGAACATCTGGTAAAAAAGTATATTACCACTACTGCTGTTCAGGACTTAAGTCTTGAAATCGAAAGCGGTAAAATCTATGCACTTCTTGGTCCAAACGGAAGTGGTAAATCAACCCTTATGAAAATGATAGCAGGACTTTCAAAACCAAATTCAGGAACTATTACCCTTAATGGTGAGAAGCTCAGTTACAAGTCAAAAGCAGAGATTGCATATATGCCTACAGAAGCGTACTTCTTCGGATACATGACATGTACTGATATTGGCCACTATTATAAGGATTTCTTCAAGGATTTTGATTATAACAAATATATGAACCTGCTTTCAGAAATGGATTTGAACCCTAAGCAGAAAGCAAGAGAAATGTCTTCAGGTATGATGGCAAAGCTTAAGATTGCAGTTACATTATCAAGGAATGCCAGAATTATTATGCTTGACGAGCCTTTAAATGGTATCGACATTATAGCAAGAGACAAAATAATTAATACAATAGTATCTAATATTGATGATGATTCAACAGCTATCATCTCCTCACATCTTGTAGATGAACTGGAAAAAATAGTTGATTATGCCATCTTTATAAAAAATGGTCAGTGTATTTTATCAGGAGAAGCTGAAGAGCTCAGAGAATCACAGGGTAAATCTATAGTAGATATGTATAAAGAAATATATGCTTAAAGGAGGTAAAGAGATATGTTAAAAATGCTTAAATACGAATGGAGAAAAAATATATTATCGGTGCTTATTGTACTGGGAGTATATGCAGCCCTTGAAATATATTATCTTATTGCATGCTATGGCTTGGAGAGTCGTTCTCATGCCTCTATATCAATGTCACTTTTATTTCTAGCTGCAAGCTTTTCATATATATTTGTTTTGCTTTATGGAATCATATCATACAGCTCTGATTTAAAGAACAAATCGGGATATCTGGTATTTATGGCACCAATATCCAGTTTTAAAATAATTGGTGCAAAGCTTTTATCAACACTTGTTACAGGTGTTCTGCTTTTAGTTGCTATATGTGGTCTTATCTTTCTTAACTACAATATAGCCTGTGCTCAATTTGGTCTCGACTCTATTATAGATGTCGGCACTGAATTACTTAGTATGTTTGGTTACTCATTTTCAAGTATACTTATTAGCATCCTGTTCTTTGTTTTCACATTTCTGCTTGAGTTTTATATGATAGTTACAGTTGGATATCTTGCTGTATCAATAAGCTCTACAGTACTTCAGAACAAAAAGGGAAAAGGATTTGTAAGTGTATTACTTTTTATTGTAATCATTGTACTTGTTTCAATAGTTTCAAATCATCTGCCGGTTATAAATTCAATAGATAATACAACTTTTGCAAATCAGCTTCTGCGTAATACTCCTGAGCTGATATGGATGATAATAATAACACTTAGCGGTTATATCGGAAGCAGCCTGCTGCTTGAAAAGAAAATAAGCTTATAAGAAACGTGTACCGTTAGGCACAATCACAAAAGACCGTATGATAATGATTGTTTATCATACGGTCTTTTGTATATCCATCTGCACATTCCTGCAATCTAAACGGAGTATTTATGATGTGCACATTCTTACTTTTCCATATTAATCACATATAATACATGAAGTGCCCTGGTACATGCTATATAAAACGATTGTCTTTCAATTAGATTATCATTACTCATACCATGACTTATTACAAATACTGCATCGAACTCCATACCCTTTGCGAGGAATCTTGGAAGTACCACTACTCCGCCTGAATATACTGATGACTGCGCTGTAAGTAATGTTGTCTCTGTATACTCCTCAAGTGTGTTATACATCATGTATGCTTCTGATTCATCTTCACATAGTACTGCCACGTTATCATAGCTGTCCATATCCCCATACTGGAGTTTCTCTGCTATGTATGAAGCTGCATCATTACAATCAGCAGCGCTTATCAGCTCAGGCACTTTTCCATGACGTTCTATAACCTCAGCGGCATCTTTTTTATCAGATAATATACTATTTGTATAATCAGTAATTTCACATGTAGACCTATATGCTGCTTTAAGCTCT
>JBJEMQ010000321.1:0-6096 GCA_051879755.1 Coprococcus sp.
GGAGAGACTGCCACCGGCAGTCTCTCCTGCATATTTAATATATCTGCTTATCAGGCTGTTTTTGTGCGATTTCCTTGAATTTATCAAAGTTTTCAATAAATAGTCTGACTACATGCGGGTCAAAATGTTTACCTGAAAGACTTACTATCTCATTATATGTTTCCTCAAGAGTCCAGCCTTTCTTATAATATCTTGTAGATGTAAGTGCATCAAATACATCACATACAGCAATAAGACGGCTTATATAAGCAATTTCCTCACCTTTCATACCAAGATATCCTGAGCCATCCCATTTTTCATGATGTTCCCTTG
Organism: Coprococcus sp.; assembly: GCA_051879755.1. GTDB lineage: Bacteria > Bacillota > Clostridia > Lachnospirales > Lachnospiraceae > Coprococcus. The sequence continues at coordinate 313 of JBJEMQ010000321.1, forward strand.
CTATAGTCCTTGCTATTTGAAGAATATCTCCCGGACATTTTGAAAGCAATGCATCTCCATATAAAACATGACTTTTCATAATGGCAAATTCTTCATCTGTAAGTCTGCTTGGCTTATTAAGTATGTCTTCGCTTATCATCAGCTTTCCTATATCATGCATCATAGCTGCTGTTGATAATTTATCAACATACTCTTCATCAAAGCCTGAAGCTTCACCCAATACACGCATATATTCTGCCACTCTTTTTATATGTTCACCTGTTGATTTTGATTTGCTTTCAGATAACTCAGCAAATGCAAATACAAGCTCTTTTTGATTTGTTTTTACCTCTTCTGCATATTCTATCGTCTCATTTAACATGATTGAGTTTCTGGATACTATATAATAAGCCACAAATGACAAAAGAAATATAGTAATAACACAAGGAAATGCAGATAATATAATATTGGTATAAAACTCATCATAAAGTGCAGGTACTGTTACATCACTAAAAAAGAAATTAAATGCATTTGCAGCCAGCGCTCCTACAGTTGATAAAAGGGCTGTATAAAGTACCATTGTTTTATTATAGTAAAGCGATGCTATCAACATAGGGAATATCCATACAGCAAATGCCATGTGTGATAATACGGCACTTATCAATGTACATATAATTACAGCCAATGCAACTATAATATACTTTATACTCCGGCTCTTATTATATTTCATGATATCAATTATAAATGTCGGAATTAAAGACAAAACACAACATGTAAACATAGTAATAGAAACTACAAAAATGCTGCACTTCTGACTAAAGCATCCAATTGCCCAAAGTGCAACAATAAGTGCAATAAAAATACGCATACACTTTGAAGAAATATGATTAATTTTTATATAATTGTCATCAAGTAATCTTTTGCTCTCCATATCAAATTAACCCCGATACCCACTTTTTTGCGTTCATCTCATGACTTAAATCACAAGTATTCTGCATCAAATCATAAATCCGCTATTGTTACAACCTTTCCGTCGCTCCAGATTCTTTCAATATTATAAAAATGTCTGGACTCATCGGAAAATATATGAACTATTATATCATAATAATCCAATAAAATCCATCCGCCTTCTGAATATCCTTCAACACTTTTTGGTTTGAATCCTGCTTTTAACATAAATTCTTCTACGTTATCGCACATAGCCTGCACCTGGTTCTTATTTGTACCATCAGCTATAACAAAATAATCAGCAACTGTAGATATATCTTTTATATCAATTATTTTTATGTCAAATGCCTTTTTATCATTTAATGCCTCAAAGGCAGTCTTTACCATTTCTTTGGATTTACTCATTCATACTCTCCTTTAATATCAGCATTGTTTTTTCACGTAATAATTATAAGTATCTATAGACATCTGATCTGTATCAGCATCAGAGCCATCCAGATAAGAAAGTGTATTTCTTAATATATGCACTATACACTTGTCTAAATCTGTAAAAGCCTCTCTTCGTATTTCATCTATCTCTTCAAGTGGCTTACGATTTGGTTCTATATAATCTGCAACAAATATTATCTTCTCAAGAATATTCATAGCCGGTCTTCCTGTAGTATGATATTCTATAGCAGATAAAATATCTTTATTCTCTATGTTATATTTTGTTCTTGCATAATATGCTCCAAGCTTTGCATGAAGCAGTTCAGGATTTTTATATTCTACATCGCTTATCGGCAAATTAAGTTTTTGGCATCTTTCTATCTTTTCTTCACTGCTTATACATTTTGCACAATCATGGAGCAATCCGGCTGTAAGTGCTTCTTCTATATCTACACCATGTACCATGGCCATGCAGCCAGCTGTGTATTCTACCCCAAGAGAATGTTCATATCTTTTCTTTGTGAGCTTTTTCTCAAGCTTTTCACGTATTTCTATTCTGTCCATTATTATCTCCTTACGTACTTATATATTAAATACTATCCTTTATATAAGCCGCATTTTATACATTAATATAAAGCTTTTTTTCTTTTATATATTCTATAACATTGCTGTTCATATATTCTGACACATCCAAGCCTTCACTTATCATCTCACGTAGTTTACTTGAAGATATATCAATAGGTCTTATTTCTTCAAATAATATATTACAGTCAGCATATTTTGACTGAAGTTCCTCTATCTTATTATATATAGTGTTCTTATCTATATCTGCTCTTACAGCAGCTATAAGTGTTGCATATCTCAGTATCTTCTCCGGCTCACGCCATTTGTCAAAATACATAATGGAATCTCCGCCCATAATAAAATACCACTTTGTATCCGGATACATATTATTAAGCTGTTCCAACGTTTCACAGGTATAAGTAAGCCCCAGCCTGTTAAGCTCTGTATAAGAAATCTCAAGTCCTTCTATATCCCTTATAGCGAGCTTTACCATTTCGGCTCTGTCATCTTTTGCAATAATCTCATCCTGATTTTTATATGCCGGTTTATTATTTGGCATCATAAACACCTTATCAAGATCAAATTGATTTAGTGCCTGTAATGCCAATTCTATATGTCCATTATGAACAGGATTAAAGGTTCCTCCTAATATACCGACTCTTTTCTTTGCCATAATATTTTCACCTATTTTTTTGGAAGTTCTATCTTTTTATGCTCTTTTGATTCTTTATATAGTACTATCTTTCTTCCTATAATCTGAACTACCTCTGATTTTGTTCTTTCAGCTACAGTATATGCCAGTTCCTTTGGATCATCCAGGCAATTCTTAAGGACTGAAATCTTAACCAGCTCTCTCGCTGCCAGCGCCTCACTTACCGACTCAGTAAATTCAGGTGTAAGGGAAGCTTTTCCAATGTTCAATATAGGCTCAATATTCTGTGCAAGTCCTTTCAAATACGCTCTCTGTTTACTATTCATCTCTATTCCTTTCATTTGCGCAGCCAAACTGCCTGTTATGCTCTAGTTCCAGCGAACTTACTACGAACCTAAAGGCTCGCAAGTTCCTGGTGCGATTATTTAAATTTCTATTTGTAATAGTCAAATTCAAGGAAATACATTCTTACTGTATCACCCTCGTTTATACCCAGTTCCTCAAGCTGTTTTAATATTCCATTATCCTTAAGAAATTTCTGGAAGAAATCAAATCCTTTTTCAGAGTCAAGATTAGTATATCCAAGCATACGCTCAATTCTTGGGCCTTCGACAATATATACACCATCCTCTTCTTCTGATTTCTTTACTTCAAATGGAAGCTCAGGATCATCATTCATAGATAAATCTATTTCAGGTTCAAATTCCACTATCTGAGCCGGTGCCTGCTTAACAAGGTCATTTACATACCATAACAGTTCTTTAATACCCTTGCCGGATACAGCTGATATAGGAAACACCTTAATTCCTTCTTTTTCTTCAAATTCCTCTTTTAGCATCTCTATAACTGTCTCATAACCTATATCGTCAAGGACATCTATTTTATTTGCAGCAATAACCTGAGGTCTGCTATTTATATCATTATTATATTTTTTTAACTCATCGTTTATTATTTTAATATCGTTGATAGGGTCTCTTCCCTCTGTAGACGCAGCATCAACAATATGAATAATCACTTTTGTTCTCTCTATATGTCTTAAGAATTCCAGACCAAGTCCAACGCCTTCTGATGCACCTTCTATAATTCCGGGTATATCAGCTATCACAAATCCATTATTCTCACCTAAATCTACAACTCCCAGGTTAGGACTCAAGGTTGTAAAATGGTATGCAGCAATTTTAGGTCTGGCATTTGTAACACGCGAAAGAAATGTTGATTTTCCCACACTTGGAAATCCCACAAGGCCAACATCAGCAATACATTTCAATTCCAAATCTACATAAAGCTCTTTTGCAGGTTGTCCCGGCTGTGCATATTTTGGTGCCTGCATAGTAGACGTTACATAATGTCTGTTACCTTTGCCGCCTCTTCCGCCTGCTAAAAGTACAACCGGCTCTTTCTTGTATGCCATATCAAGAATAACTTTACCTGTCTCAGAATCTTTTATAACAGTTCCCGGTGGTACCTTAAGAACAACATCTGCTCCATTACAGCCATGACAATTCTTTTTGCCACCTTCTTCTCCATCCTCAGCCCTATATTTTGTTACGTGTCTGTAATTAGTGAGGGTATTCATTCCCTCATCTACAACAAATATCACATCTCCGCCCTTGCCGCCGTCTCCGCCGTCCGGGCCACCATCAGGAACGTATTTCTCACGTCTGAAGGACACATGTCCATCTCCGCCCTTACCTGCTCTGATATATATTCTTGCTCTATCAGCAAACATATTATTACCTCCCGGTATATAAACATATGGCTTATATACATCAACTCGCATAGTCTATATGCCATAGCCAACACTTTGAAAAAAAGACCGGAATACATAAATACTCCGGTCCTTAATAAGCTTGTTAATCAAATGATTAATAATTACTCATTTACTACAGGATAGATAGAAACCTGCTTCTTATCTCTACCCTTTCTCTCGAATCTGACAATACCATCAGCAGTAGCAAATAATGTATCATCTCCACCCTTACCTACGTTAAGTCCAGGATGAATCTTTGTTCCACGCTGTCTGTATAATATGTTACCAGCCTTTACGAACTGTCCGTCAGCTCTCTTAGCACCTAATCTCTTAGATTCGGAGTCTCTACCGTTCTTAGTAGAACCTACACCTTTCTTATGAGCGAAAAACTGAAGTTCCATTCTCATCATTTCAATTACACCTCCTTAAAGGTCAAACAAATATAATCATCGTAGGATTCATACAACTTGGTTATACCTATCTCATATGTTTTCATGATAATTATAACATCATGTCCGGGTACTCCCTTTATAAGTAAATTCATATCACCATTTTCCTGATTGCATTCTACTGAGAAGTCATCATCTGTTAACAGTTCTATGGAATTCACTGTGGTAATGGCTATAGCAGAAGCTGCACTGCATACTATATCCTCTCCCGGGTCAGCATATTCTGCATGACCGGACATCTGAAATCCTACAGGTTCTGAATTGCTATTTTTTAAAATCGTTACATTAATCATATCTATAAATTAAGCGTTAATCTTCTTAATCTCAACCTTTGTATATGACTGTCTGTGACCATTCTTCTTGTGATAGCCAGTCTTTCTCTTGTACTTGTAAACAATAACCTTCTTAGACTTGCCTTCACCAACAACTGATGCTGTAACAGATGCCTTTGCAACTGCATCACCACATTTAACGTCTGAATCAGTACTTACTAAGATAACATCATCAAAAGTTACTTCGCTTCCTGTCTCTGCATTAAGCTTCTCAACCTTGATTACGTCTCCTTCAGATACCTTGTACTGCTTACCGCCTGTTGCTATAATTGCGTACATAGGGTTTACCTCCTTAATCAAACTCGCCAGTTATGGTGGTATCTATCGACACACTTCTACCTCACTGTGCGGCACACTCATATAATTTAACACTATATTTCATATTTGTCAAACATTTTCTTTCATCCATTCTTCAACAATACCGGTATCTGACTCATAAGGAACTATATTACCTCCTATAGCCTGGCTGTCTTCTGTACCTTTGCCATATACTACAACAGTTTCTCCACTACTCGCATTATTTAATGCTGTTATAATAGCTTCCTTTCTGTCCTCTATCTCATAACATGGTCTTTCTATATATGACTTTATCTCACTATTTATATCTTTTACGCTTTCATTACGCGGATCCTCAGCAGTAAGATATATAACATCTGAATACTCATCAGCCAATATTCCAAG
>JBJEMQ010000322.1:0-1608 GCA_051879755.1 Coprococcus sp.
ACTATGTCCTGTATTAAATACATCACATGGACTTTCGTTAGTCTTTGGAAATCCACTCATCCCATCAAGCTGTCTGAGGCTTTTCATTTCCTCTTTACGTCCTGTAAGTATCTTATGAACATACGACTGATGTCCCACATCCCATACAATCTTATCTGTTGGCAAATCCATAACTCTGTGTAAGGCTATGGTAAGCTCTACGCATCCCAGATTCGAAGCAAGATGACCACCTGTCCTGCTGACACTTTCTACAAGCAATTTTCTGATTTCTTCTGCCAGCTTAGGAAGTTCTTTACTGTCTATATTTTTTATATCATTAGGTTTATTTATACTATCAAGTATACTCATAAGTCTCTCCCTATTTTTTGCGGGTTACAAGAGAAATAATAAGTGCCTTCAAAAACTCATTTTTATATTTCAGTTCAGTAAGCCTGCTTACAGCACGTTCAGAAAGAATTCTCACATCTTTCTGCGCCTTTTCTATACCATGGACAGTTACATATGTAACCTTACCATTATCCTCATCACTAAGTATAGGTTTCCCTATAACAGTACTGTCTCCGAGTATGTCCAGTAAATCATCCTGTATCTGGAAAGCATGTCCAACATCTGATGCAATCCGGCAGACAGCATTTATATCTTCAGCCGACGCTCCGGCAAGTATAGCACCTATCATCATAGCAGCTTCTATAAGCGCACCTGTTTTATTCTCATATACAAAATACAATTGCTCCTCATCCATAGCCTGTCCTGTCATCTGGACATCTAAAACCTGTCCGCCTATCATGCCATATATCCCCGGTTTAGACACAAGTACTTTAAGTGCCTCTGCCACTTTACATATATCATCTGTCATATCGAATGATTTGCATGCAGTCTCAAATGCATAATTAAGCAATCCATCTCCTGCTAATATAGCCATAGCCTCACCATAAACTACATGAGAGGTTTTTCTTCCTCTTCTGTATTCATCATTATCAAGAGCCGGCAAATCGTCATGAATAAGCGAATAGGTATGTATCATTTCTATCGCTGCCATAAATGGCTCAATAACATTACTGCTGCCTCCAAATAATCTGTAGGTTTCCAACATTAATACAGGTCTGAGTCTCTTACCTCCTGCTGTCATGGAATAGTTCATTGCCTCAATTACCGTTTTCTGAAAGCCTTCTTCTTTCGGAAGATATTTATATATTATTTCTTCAGCTTCCTTTGCATGAAGCTTTATTTCATCCTCTATCAATATTTTCTCCTTTTTCAGTAAGAATAATCATTTCTTTTTCGACATCACACAGATTCTTTTTACAAGCTTCTATCAGTTCCGCGCCCTCTGTATATACGGCAAGGGACTCTTTAAGAGTTGTATCAGGATTTTCAAGTATCTGCGCTATTTCTTCAAGTCTCTCTATAGATTCTTCTATTGAAAAATCATTATCCTTTTTCTCTGACATCTATGCCTCCAACCTTTGCATTTATTACACCATCATGCATAGTTATATTTATATTATCTCCTGCCTTAAGCTCCTTTACAGAACAAACAGGTTTTCCTTCCTTTTCCGTGTAACCAAATCCATTTATAAGCCTTGCCGTAGGTGACATTCCATTTAT
>JBJEMQ010000323.1:0-6050 GCA_051879755.1 Coprococcus sp.
CGAATTGTATAAATTGATGTATCATTATTTTGTAGATGTGCACGAGCTGAACAATTTGCTTTGGGTATGGAATTGTATGTCAGATAAAGGATATCCGGGAGATGAATATGTGGATATTATTTCTTTGGATACTTATCTGCCATCATATATAAAAACTGATTATGCAGAACAGTATAATCAATTAATAGAATGGACATCAAAAAACAAGGTTGCGGCGCTTGCTGAAGTAGGATATATTCCTGATGTAAACATGCTTCAGAAATCGCATGTGCCGTGGGCATATTATATGTGCTGGTCAAGGGAATTTGGATTAGGAGACCGATTTAATTCTAAGGAAAGTCTGATGGCTATGTACAATTCGGACTATGCAGAAGTATTGTAGGTTTTTGTCTATTATTTTAATAAAAAATAGGTATAAGATATTCCGCTGCCGTATGATATTATTTCAATCATATATACGACAGCGGAAAAGTAACATATAAAATATTTTGGGTTGTGGTATGACAATTATATTTTGAATATAATGCCACAGCCTATTTTTGTTCCTGAGTTGCCGGAAGGCTGTGTAGTGAAATCGTCAGCATTAAGATGAATAATAAGAGACCTGCCTATTATGTCATCTGCATCAAAGCGGTCTGTATAAAAAACAGAATAGGCATAGCTGGAATTGCCCAGCAATGGTGGTAAGTCACCGGCATGATAAGGATGAGGCTGATTGCCGGGATTATAATGTTCGCCGGTTTTGTCAAAAGGAAGTGTGCAGTTACCATTTTCATGAATATGCATACCATAGAAGCTACTGTTTTGGACATTCTTTTTGGGCAGACCAAATACTTCGACTTCTACCAGCATACCGCCTTGAGGTACAGAATAGAAGTATGCCATTCCATGTAACCATGGATAAGAGGCATTTCCTTTTATTTGTGCACATGCGGCTGGTGTCTGTCTTGCTAATAATTTTAGAAAATCCGGTTGAAAGGTCGGTTCTGGAAATATTTTCATTGTTATAATACCCTGTTTTTTTATAGTTTATGTTTCTTGGATATAAGTGTGATAATAAATATTCTATTATGTAAAAGTGTGTGTGAAATGGTTTGCTTGCTGTAATTGATAATATAAGGATGAATATATCAGCTGTTCAGAATACCTATAAGTGATTTTTTTAAAGTTGTTACAATGTATTCCGGTACCTGTTTCCGATTACGTTCGTTGCGGTTCTTAATCCAGTCAATCAGTATACCTGCTAAAGCTTCTACATAAAATTTGCAAAGAAATGTTTTGTATTCCTGGTCTAAATATCTGTCAAATTCCTTTTCGGCGCTTTCAATAATAGACAAAACTAATTCGTTGAAGTCTGCAAAGAAAAATCTTTTCATTTCATCACGTCCGATGGAGTCATATGCGCAGCTTATAATATAGTCATTTTCTTCAATATAGTCCATAATAAATAGTATTGCTTCTTCGTAATCTACTATTAAGTCAAAATGTTTTACCACTTCGATTGCCTCTTTTTCAAGTACCCATTTGAGTAAAGCATATATATCTTCAAAATGATAATAAAAGGTCTTGCGGTTTACTCCGCAATCGGCAATGATTTCACTGACAGTTATCTTTGAGAAGCTTTTTTCTTTCATTATTTTTTTGAGTGACTCTGCAAGAGCTTTTTTTGTATTTGATGAAGTTATCTCGTGTTTCATCATACCATCCTCCGGGTAAGTAAAGTTATATTTGTTATTATACAATTCCATAATAAATATTCAACAGAAAAAATATGGATGATTTAACCATCAAACCGGATGATTTGACCATTTTATCAGTTTGAAATAGCAGATAAAATAATTTGTATCAAAAATGTCAGTAAAGATGGCGTACATTTTTTGGCATGAGCATAGAGATGTTTTTGAAAATGATAGAAATGGCAAGGAGGGACAGTGGATGAATAAGTTTTACAGTGGTGTGATTAAACATCGCAGACTGATTATGATTACGTTTATACTTATTTTTCTAATATGTCTGTTTGTGCAGAATCTTGTATCAGTTAATTATGATATGAATGATTATTTGCCGTCAGATGCAAAATCGACAACTGCACTTGATGTAATGCAGGATGAGTTTGAGGGAGGTATTCCTAATGCCCGGGTTATGATTAGTGATGTTACAATACCTGAAGCATTAGAATACAAAGAAAAGATAGAGATGGTCAATGGAGTTACAGATGTTAAATGGCTTGATGATTCCGTAGATATAACAATCCCACTGGCGATGTTAGATGATGATATAGTTGAAAATTATTATAAAGATAATACTGCACTATTTAGCGTGACAATAGAAAAGAAGTCTCGTATAGATGCAGTTGCAGCTATACGAGATATTATTGGTAATGAAAATGCAATGACAGGAAGTGCCGTTTCAACAGCAGTTGCAACAACTAACACTGTTTCTGAGATACAAAAAATTACGGTATTTGCAGTTATATTTGTACTTTTGGTATTGCTTTTTACAACTACATCATGGATAGAGCCTGTAATCATATTAATAGGACTTGGGGTAGCAATAGTTATTAATAGTGGTACAAATCTGATGTTTGGTGAGATTTCATTTGTAACAAATGCCGCAGGAAGTATTTTGCAGCTGGCAGTTTCTTTAGATTATTCGGTTTTTCTGGTTCATCGTTTTGAGGAATGCCGTAAAGAAAATGCAGATATAACTGAGGCGATGATTGATGCCTTATGTAAGTCGACAACTTCTATTTTATCAAGTGGACTTACAACAGTTATTGGTTTTTTAGCATTAGTTCTAATGCAGTTTCGTCTTGGACCGGATCTTGGACTTGCTCTGGCAAAGGGTGTTGCAATTAGTTTAATAGTTGTGTTCCTCTTTATGCCAACTTTGATTCTTGCTACATACAGGTTACTTGATAAAACAAGACATAAATCATTTGTATCGGGCTTTAATGGATTTGGCAGATTTGTTCGTAAAATAGCAATTCCTATGGTATGTGTTTTTGCGGTAATGATTATACCATCATATTTAGCTTCAAATGCAAATTCATATTATTATGGCTCATCGGCTATTTATGGTGAAGGAACAACCTACGGAAGAGATAAAGTAGCTATTGAAAATGTTTTTGATAAAAGTGATACATATGTTTTGCTTGTGCCTAAAGGTAATGCTGTGTTCGAATCAGAGATGTCAGATGAACTGCAAAAGATTCCACAGGTAATTGAGATTGTATCATATGTAGATACAGTTGGAGCAGAAATACCGGAGACATATCTGGATGCTGATACTTTGGCTTTGCTTGAATCAGAAAATTACAGCCGCTTTGTTATTTCTGTTGATGCAGATTATGAAGGAGAAAAAACTTTTTTACTTGTAGAGAAAATCAGAAATATAGCTGATAAATATTATCCGGATTCCAACTATTTAGCAGGAGAAGGAGTAAGTACTTATGACCTTATGGATACTATTACATCTGACATGGTTAAAGTTAATCTACTTGCTATTGGAGCTGTTTTCATTGTTCTGTTTTTGACGATGAAATCAGTATTTGTACCAATTATTTTAGTTTTATGTATTGAAACTGCAATCTGGATAAATCTTTCTGTTCCGTATTTTACAGGTTCATCTGTCTACTATATTGCTTATTTGATAATAAGCTCCGTTCAATTAGGTGCAACGGTTGACTATGCAATTCTTATGACAGATCGTTACAAGGAAAATCGAGGAACATATAGTAAAAGAGAGGCAGTTGTACAGACTATATCAGATGTTTCAGTATCTATACTTACTTCCGGAAGCGTGCTTACAGTAGTAGGATTACTGCTTGGATGTCTTTCCACAAATCAGCTGTTAGCTCAGCTTGGTATCTTTGTTGGAAGAGGAGCAATATTTTCATTAATAATTGTATTGCTCGTATTACCGGGATTGTTACTTTTACTTGATGGTCTGGTGATGCGAAAGAAAAAACAAATATAGAGTATATGTTCCGACAACCTGTTACTGAAACGAAGTAAGGTGGCGCATATTAAGATACGAGGAGGTTATAGAAATGATGAAATATGCAAGAAAAATTATAGCACTTTTATTAACAATTATTATTATGATAACAATTTTACCTGTATCGGCATCTGCAACAGAAGAAAATACATCAAAAGAAGAGGTTGTGTATATAAATCTGAATGCAGATGGTTCTGTGAAAGAAATTAATGTAGTTAATATTTTTGATATGGATAAAAGTGGAAAAATAACAGATTATGGGCAGTATGAAAGTCTTCGTAATATGACAACAACAGATGAAATAAACTATCAGAATAATACAGTAACAATTGATGCCGAGGCTGGAAAACTGTATTATGAAGGCAAACTTAAGGATAATGTAATGCCATGGCGAATATCTGTAAAATATTATATAGATGGTAAGGAATATACTGCAGATAAGATAGCAGGAATGAATGGAAAACTTGAAATCAAGATATCTGTCAGGCAAAATAAAAGCTGTGACAGCTCTTTCTTTGAGGGATATGCTCTTCAGATATCTCTTGTATTAGATACCCAAAAAGCCGCAGACATCAAGACAGAAGGTGCAACTATAGCAAATGTTGGAAGTAACAAGCAACTTACTTATACCATTCTGCCAAATAGTGAGAAAGATATCAATATTTCTGCTGATGTTACTGATTTTGAGATGGAAGGTATTGCAATTAATGGTGTCAGGATGAATATGGAGTTTGATATAGAAAATGATGAAATACAGGAAAAAATAAGTCAGATAGTGAGTGCTGTGAATGATTTGGATGATGGTGCGGAGAAGATTAATAACGGGGCTTCAGACCTGTATGATGCTACAGGAGATTTGAAGACTGCCGCAGGAGATATTTATACAGGTGTTGGTACTTTATGCGATGGTTCTGCGAAATTAGAGGATGGATTATCTGCATTAACTTCCAAAAAAAGCGAACTTACAGATGCTGCCATGTCTGCGTTTGTGGCATTGTGTAATGCAGCACAGATACAACTGAATAGCCAGCTTTCTGAAAATGGCATTGATACAGTAACACTTACTCCTTCAACATATGCGGATGTTTTGCTAAATGTATTAGCTAAGATGGATGCTGATACAGTTTATAATGAAGCCTATAATGCAGCTCTTGCAGAAGTAACTGCCCAGGTAGAAACACAGGCTGATACTTTATATTTAGGATATATTCAGTCACAAGCCGATACTATATACATGACATATATTGAGTCGCAAGCGGATAGTCTATATGAGCAGGCAGCAACTGAGGCTGTATTTCAGCAGCTTGTAGAGAATGGATATAGTGAGGAACAGGCGGCTACATATCTGCAGACTGATGAGGGTAAGGTATTAGTTACAAATGCAGTTGCGAATATGACAGATGAACAGAAGAATCAAATTATTGCAGTTGCCTGTTCATCACTTACAGATGAGCAAAAGGAACAAATATTACAGGGTGCGCTTAATTCATTAACGAAAAAACAAAAATCAGAGATTCGTAATACTTATATTAAGCAGATGATGGCAACTGACGAAGTGACAGCTAAGATTAACAATGCAGTTAAAAGTGTAAATTCTGCGGCAGCAGAGGTATCTTCTTTAAAAGGTCAGCTTGATAACTACGATGCATTTTATGATGGACTTATTGATTATACAGATGCTGTAGATGATGCAGCTGATGGCGCTAAGAATCTTAAAGATGGATTATCGACACTTTATGAAAATACAGAGACTTTTAAGAATGCTGTTGGTGATATTGATATTGCTGTTGGTGATTTAAAGAATGGTACAACAGAACTTAAAGAAGGAACAGGAAAATTTGTAGATAAAACATCGGATTTAAATACACAAGTTGATGATGAAATTAATTCAATGACATCAACAATAACAGGAAAAGATGTAGAAACAGTATCTTTTGTATCAAAACGTAATACCAATATTGAGTCGGTACAGTTTGTTATTCAAACGGACAGTATTGAAAAGGAGAAAATTGATGAAGTGGTTTACGTGGAAGAGGAAAAACTTAATCCAT
>JBJEMQ010000324.1:0-6044 GCA_051879755.1 Coprococcus sp.
GTTAAAGATATCACTTTCTCCACCATTTCTTAAATACTTCATGGCCAAGATGTGCGCCTGTGCAAGATCATTTACATGGATATAATCTCTGACACAGGTTCCATCCTTTGTATCATAATCTTTACCGAAAACCGAGATATATTCTCGCTGATTATTTGGAACCTGTAAAATAAGGGGGATTAAATGTGTTTCGAGGTTATGCGCTTCCCCAATCTTTCCATTTGGATGAGCACCGCATGCATTAAAATATCGAAGTGAAACAAAACGTAAATTATGTGCCTTTGATGTCCACTTAAACATCTTCTCCATGGAAAGCTTTGTTTCTCCATAACAGTTAGTCGGAAGCGTTCTGTCTGTCTCAAGAATAGGAATACTTTCCGGTTCTCCGTAAGTAGCCGCCGTGGATGAAAATACAATCTTATCAATGCCATGTGCCACCATACTCTCCAAAAGAACCTCTGTACCACAAAGATTGTTGCTATAATACTTAAGCGGATTCTTCATACTCTCTCCGACTTGTGAACTTGCTGCAAAATGGATTACTCCGTCAATATCTTCTTTTTCAAATACGGAATCCATGAATGCTCTGTCCCTGATATCTCCTTCATAAAACTTTGCTTTCGGATGGACCGCTTCTTTAAAACCAGTTAAAAGGTTGTCAACAATAACCACATTTTCTCCTGCATCAATTAATTCATATACGGTATGTGAACCGATATATCCTGCACCACCTAATACTAATATGCTACTCATTTGTCATTCCTCCCTTACAAAACCTTCATTCCACCATATTTTCTGATTTTCAACACACTACATGCACCCTGACCAAATACTTTATCCATTTTCTTCTGGTACTCTGTCACTGCTTCATTTTTCACAAATGCCTGAATTGTTCCTGCAAACCCTCCGCCATGTACTCTGCAAACACCATTATCACCTAAGAAATCTTCACTGATTGCAAGAGCAATTGAAACGTTTTGATGCTGCACATCTACATTGGAATATACATTCTGCAGATATTTATAAGAAGAATTACCGGATGCTTTTACGTTTTTCAAAAACACTTCAATATCTTCATTAGAAAGCGCTGCAACTTCCTTCTGCACTCTCTCATTTTCTCTTATAAAATGAATTGCCCTGAGAACGCCTCTGTCTCCAACCAGTTCTCTTAATTTTGAAATATTATCAAGGATATCATCTATCGAAAGACCAAGAAGTACTTCCTTTCCAAAGAAAGCAGCAACCTTCTTCATCTCTTCCGGAATCGATGCATAGTCTGCTGTCAAATCCGCATGAGAGCCTTTTGTATCCGTAATACACAAACTGTATCCATATTTATTAAGGTCAAAAGCTACTTTTTCAACCTTTGGTTCTCTCGGATTTGCAAAATCAACATGAACCAGATTTCCGACAGAGCAAGCCATTTGATCCATCAATCCACATGGCTTTCCAAAATAAACATTCTCTGCAAACTGACCAATGATTGCAATTTCTTCTGCCGAAACACTCATATCGTTATATAAGCCGGACAAAATATTTCCAATAAGAGTCTCATACGCTGCTGAGGAAGAAAGACCAGCTCCAATCAGTACATCACTTGTGATATATGCCTTAAATCCTCCGATTTTATATCCATGATTTACAAATCCTGCAATCACTCCCTTTATTAGTGCGATTGTTGTCTCTTTTTCTTCCTCCTGCATCTCAAGGTTATCTAGTGAAATAGTAATCTGTGTATATCCCTTGGAAAGGATAGTTACTTTATTATCTGTTGTCTTTTTCACAATACCAATGGCATCCAGATTAATTGACGCTGCGAGGATTTCTCCATTCTGATGATCAGTATGGTTTCCACCTACCTCACTTCTTCCCGGTGCACTGTAGATTTCAACATCGTCAGAACCAAACTCTTCCATATAATCTCTCAATGCACTGACATATCGTTGTTTCTGATAATTAAGCTTATTATCATCCACATATATGTCCATAAGTCTTTCATCATATGTTCCGGAACTAAATTGACACATTAATTCATCTATAATCATATAATTCACCTTCCTCCTGTATTTACAAAGAGCATTGTCCATTCAATTATGACAATGCCCTTTGCTGTAAGTCACTGCCCTTTTACTGTGCAGTTTGTGTTGTTATTCCTTTTTCTTTTTTGATTTTTTCATTTGCTTCTTCAACATTCATTTTAGAAAGAATAAACCAAATCAATACATCGAATATGAGTGGTAACCACAAATACATGAACTGCATCATATTAAGTGCTGACTGAGGTTGAACTGCATTTGTTCCTACATAGCCGCTAAGCTCTAACATCCAGCCTACAACAGCAGTTCCGATACCACCGCCAAGCTTAATTCCAAGAGATGTGCAAGAATACATTGTACCATCTACACGCTTGCCCTGTGTAAGATACGTATATTCAGAGCATGAAGCGATTACCGCATTCATATCGCCCTGCCATGGTCCCTGACCTAATGCTGCAACAGCTGTAAATGCCATCATTAAAGGAATACTTCCCATATATCCTGCTACTACAACTAATGCTCTGCCAATTACTGCAAGTAAATAACCTCTCTTATTAAGCTTGTACATTCCTTTCCACTTACCCACTAATGTTGGTGTGAAAATAAGTGCAATAATAAGAGGGATGTTTACTGCCCATGCAAACTGTCCAAACAGATTTTTATTCTTTAATACCCATGTCATATAGTAAATACCTGCACCAATCATCGCACTATATAACTGCTGTAAAATGTATGTGCCACAGATCATTAAGTAGAATTTGTTCTTAACAAGTAACTTAAACGCCTGCACAAGTCCATACTTTTCTTCCTCACCGGTAGACTTTCCTTCATTTAACTCTTCCTCAGGAAGCTCCTTAACAGACAATGTAGCAATTGTGTTTGAAATCAAACCGATCACTGCATAAATAATTGCTACAAGTCTCCAGGCAGCTGCATCACCACCACAGAAGTCTACAAACCCAACTGTAATCGCCTGAATCAAAAGGCTTGTTGAAAATGCAAAGATAAAACGGTAGGACCCCATCTGCACACGTTCCTTACTGTTCTTTGTAATGAGTGATGTAAGTGCAGAATATGCAATATTATTTGCTGTATAAAATACACCATTTAAAAGTGTGTATGCAATAAAGAACCATGCATACTGTGCTGTTTTTCCAAGACTGGTTGGAATTGCGAAACAGGCTATCAGCGTGATTGCACATCCTACATATCCGTATAACATCCAAGGTCTTGCTTTTCCAAGTTTGCTGTGTGTCTTATCAATCATGGAGCCGAAAAAAATGTCTGTAAATCCATCAAACAACTTGGAAAATGCTATCAATGTTCCCACGATTCCGGATGCCAGTCCAACTGTGTCAGTCAAATATACCATGATAAACGATGTTAAAAAAGCATATACTACATTTCCTGCAATATCACCGGAACCATACCCCACTTTGTTATACCACTTTAAATATTTCTTTTCTTCCATAAGAATCTCTCCTTTGTTAATCATATAAAACTATAAGCATTTTTGCCTATTCTTATTTGTTGTTTTGTCTAGAAAAATCATACGTGTCCGGACTTTTTCGTATTATTCTCTAGATAGTTACTTAGATTGTCGACTGACTTTTATTACCCCTTCACAAACGGAACCATTTCAAACTGGAACTGGAATAATTCTTCACTAAATCGGTATGCATCCAACACAACCGGTCCGCAACTATTAGAACCAATTCCATTCATTGCATAATCAATACAAAGAACTGTGCTGTCTGATTCTGTCAGTTCATAATTATGCGTTGCTTTTTCAAGTTCTTCCTGCGTATATCCAGAAGCATTGAATGAGAATGTTTTTTCGGCTACTACTGTAAGACCAAACTGGCTATTCGCAAGTTCAACATAATCGCAATCAAAATGGCTTCCATTTTCCTGCGGCTTAATGTAGTCCTCATGCATATCAGAGACCTTCGAACGATATAATCCATGACTAGCGGACTGATGCTTGTCACGGTAGCTTTCCTGGGGTCCCATTCCAAAATAACGTACGTCATCTAATTTCTTATCAAGGAACAATCTTACTCCAAACCTTGGAAGATCCGGAAATTCGTCATCCTTCTTTACCTCAATGGATGCGGTAATCTTACCACATTCTGTAATCTTCCATGTTAATTCAATATCCAATATCTTCTGAACGGTATCTGCAACCACTGCTAAATGTTCCATAATAAAGACACCGTGCCGATTTTGAAGAACCTCTGTTGTATATGCTCTTGTATATGCTGCATCATAATGAGCCTTTTTCCAGTCCAGTTTAATATACATATCATTATCTGTAGGAGCTCTCCATATATTTAATTCCATTGGTTGATTCAGATAATTTCTACCTGCAAACTGAATACTGTTAAACAATCCTGTTCTCTTATCCAGAGTGTATGAAAATTTCTTTGCCTGTATAATAATTTCAGTGTCAGTTTCCTTCACTGTGATATCATCAGCAATAGCCTCTTCTCTTTCTAACCACTCTAACACCTTACGATTTCTACCATCTTCATTGAACAGTTTTATTTCATCAAATCCTAATACATGCCCTTTTTCTAAAAGAGGAATTTCCTTTTTTAAACGATAAATAAGCTTCAAATATACTTTTCCCTCTGATGGAATCTGTAACTTAAGAGCTACCTTTCCATCTTCATGAGGATTTGCAAATACATTGGAAAGTTTGCCTTTGCCTACTGTCAAACCATCATTTGTCATTTCATAAAAAATCTCTACATAATCATTCAAATTATCAAAATCCATATAATTATGAAGAACAAGCTCTCCACTTTCTTGATTATAGGAAACAACTCTTACAGGACGATATACATTTTTGTATTCCAATAATCCGGTATGTGGTCTACGATCCGGATATACCAGCCCATCCATACAGAAATTGCTATCGTGAACTATTTCTCCATGGTCCCCACCATAATGATAAATCGTCTTTCCATTATCTGCCTCCCCATGTGCAATGGCATGATCGCACCACTCCCAGACAAATCCTCCACACATTCTGTCATCCTTATGAATCATCTGAAAATAATCCTCAAAATCTCCGGGTCCATTTCCCATACTATGACAATATTCTACTAGTAAAAACGGCTTACTTCCGTCTTTTTCTAAATACTCTTCTATCTCTGACAATGCCGGATACATACGACTGTATAAATCTAAATCATCATAATTATATGTGATATCATAATTACGATATCTTGCACTCTCGTACTGCGTGATACGCTCCGGATCAAAGGACTTTGTCCACTTCAAGGCTTTCTCAAAATTACAACCATAAGCACTTTCATTCCCCATCGACCACATCACTATACATGGACGATTTTTGTCTCTTTCTACCATCAGTTGCACTCGATCTACAATAGCACCTTCCCACGCCGGATCATCTGCTATTTTCTCATTCCAGAGATGGAAACGATTCTGATCAGTATCTTCTTTTCGATAAAGCATAAATGGTCCATGTGCTTCTATATCAGCTTCATCAATGACCATAAATCCATACTCATCACACATCTGATAAAAATATGGTGCATTTGGATAATGACTGGAACGGATTGCATTGAAATTATGTTGTTTCATTAATGTAAGGTCTGTCTTAATCTGATTAACACTGGTAACAAAACCCGTTTTCGGATCCGAATCATGTCTGTTTACACCACGAAACTTTATCTTTTCTCCATTGATATAAATTACTGCATCCTTTATCGTAATAGTCCTGAATCCAATTCGATCCACAATAACCTCATCCGGTGTTGTAAAAATCACCTTATAAAGATATGGATTTTCTGTATTCCACAATATTGGATTTACAACCGTAAATTCTACTACTCCATCATTAACAATTTCTCCATTAGCAACTATTGCCCCATACTTATCTTCTATCTGAATTTTTGTTTCAACCGGGTCCGTAAACCGGATATCCATTATTACAGTTGCATCATCATTCGTAACCTTGGTTGTGATATGATAGTCCCT
>JBJEMQ010000325.1:0-1596 GCA_051879755.1 Coprococcus sp.
TTATATAACACATTCCTTTATAATACAATGCTATATCACTATCAGGATTTTTATCTAATACCCGGTTAAAATCTTCCATAGCGGAATCGTATGCCATATCTTCATATTTCTTTATACCTGACTGCATTCTGACTCTATCCTCATCGGAAAGTGCCTGCGCCGCCGATGCTTCATAAGCCTTTACTTTTGAATTCAAATCCTCAACACTCTTATTGGCACTTGTAAGATCCGTATTCAAATTTTCAATATCATTTTCTAATGAAGCAATCTTCACATTCTTGTCTGCTATCTCTTGGCTGAAAGTAATTTTAAGATTTCGTGATTCATCATCAGCAGTCTTATCTCTATGTGGAACAATAAGAAACCATGTTACTGCAATACCCATAATAATTCCTGCTATTATGTATGCTATGGAATATTTGTAGAAATTAATATCCTTATATCTTCCTACAGGTATAGGCTCGCCGTCAAAATCAACATTTCGTGTTCCAACATACCCTTTATTTTCATCATCCACAAACAACAAATCCGCATCATAATTCTCCTCAGGAACATCTCTGAAATTCATGATTTCTTCATCTGTATGCCCCATTTCCCTGAAATATCTCACGGCAAGAGGATTTGTTCTGTCTATTTTAATTACCCTTTTTAATGCTTTTCTTGCCTTATCATATCTTTCTTCATCTATGAATAAAAGTGCCAGCAGCAAATATCCATCTACAAATTTATTATTGTCAGAAAGTACTTTTCTAAGCTGTATAAATGCTAAGTCCTTATTTCCCTGCTTTACCAGTTCAAGTGCCTGATTATATTTCCTTGCAACATTGTTTGTGGCTTCAAGCTTATGGGGAGTTGAACGTACCTCTTTTATATATCTCTTTGCAACATTTCTGCCACTAAAATGATTTACACTTACAACCCAATGACTAAGTGCCATAACAACTTCGCCGGTCTCATAATATACAAGGCCAAGAAGATTTCTTGCATCTATATTCATCTTGTCATATTTGAGAGCTGCCTTTAGTGCTTCCTTCGCACCTGACATATCTCTTACCCTTGCCTTATCAAGTCCTATATTATAATAATATTTTGAAGAATTCAGGGCTTTATTTACATATTCACTTTTTAAGCCACATTGCGCACAGTAGCCTGTTACCTGTATGGTGCCGCCACAATGCTTACAGTTCAAAACATCTGCCATATTATCTCTCTGTCTCCTTGGCTACTCTCATCATCTCCTGCATAATATCCATGATATCTTTCATATCATTATTGTATATAGCATCCTCAGCCTGATCCAACTCAAGAACCGGTTTGAATTTCTTTACCTCTTCATCAAAATTTATCATAGCAGCCTCCTGTGTTCTATCCATTTTTTGACTCCACCTACAAGATAGAGTGAGCCAACGCAATATATATTTCTGTTTTCTGTTTTTAGTATCATAGCCCTGTCCATAGCTTCAGGTATATTTTCATACTGTTCTATAACCGTATCAGTCATTCTGGCAAAAATTGATACTATAGCATCAAGTGATGCTTTTCTGCTGCTTGGTGCATTTGTTACTATTATCCTGTCAAATGTTATATCAGCAGTAA
>JBJEMQ010000326.1:0-6039 GCA_051879755.1 Coprococcus sp.
CATGGGGTTATTATTAATATACTTATTCCTTTGCGCGGCTTCTTTTTTTTGGTCTGTGGATTATATTCAAACTGCTGTAAAGGTTGCAGAGATTGTTACTGACTTGTGTTTAATTGCAGCTATTTGTAGAGTAGATGGTTCCAACAGGGCGTTTGATAAGATGATGCAAACCCTGCTGAGCGCCTGTATGTTAGTACAGATATCAATTTTAATTGGGATGATCATGTTCAGGGGGACATTTTTGAGTACAAGTAATGGAGCGCTGGGTTTCAAACTTACAGGAGGAATTGTATCAGCAAATTCAGTTGGTGGAATTTGTGTGTTTACGATAATTTGTTTATTGAATGCTCCCCAAATGCCGCATAAATTTTTCTATATGTTTATTTCCCTTTTGGAACTGTTTTTATGCCAGGCTCGCACCTCTATGGTTAGTATTGTGTTGGTGCTGGCTGTTTATGGTATAAAATCCAAAAATAAAATTGCGTATTTTGGTGCTGCACTTTGCTCGCTGCTGGTTGTATATTTTAATCTTGACTCTTTTTATGCCTATTTCTTAAGAGGCACGGATGCTATGAATATGCAAACGATGTCAGGTAGAACGATCATGTGGGATAATGCAAAAGTGTTGATACAAGAAAAGCCTCTGCTGGGATATGGATTTGGTGCAGGTGGAGAAATGGTGTCTGAACTCAATAGTGGAATGACATCACTGCACAGTGGTATATATGAATGTATTATTGGCGTAGGGTATATTGGATTTACTTTATTGTTATTGACATATGTATGTGTCCTTTTTTCCTTTTTCAGAATGGCAAAAAAGCATGGTATAAAGAGTATAGTTTTTGAGGGAATGCTGTTGATAGATCTGACAATTCGTACTTACATGAGCACCGGTATAGGAGGATGGCACAGCCATACGATTATGGTATGGTTTTTGCTGGTAGCGAGCTTATCTTATGGGCATGAAATTACTTTGAGTGCAGATAGAATTAGATAGGATAATATGGAGATGAAAAGAGTTGAAGGATAGATATATTAGCAAACCATATTTATATGATTTATACCGCTGGACGGGAAAAAGTGACTTTAGGACATTTTTCCGATGGTTGTTTGTTCCAAAGTATCGTATTGTATACCTAAAAAGGAAATGCGAGATACATCGGAAACATAGAATACGGTTTGTATTCTATAGATTACTGTATGAGCATTATATGACGAAGTATGGTGTTGATATAGGCGCGAAAGCGAAAATTGGCCCCGGATTTATTGTACGCCATGTTGGGGGCATTGCAATCAACAGTAATGCAATAATCGGAAAAGACGTTGAAATATTACAAGGTGTCACCATTGGGTATGAACGCCGCGGAAAACGGCAGGGAAACCCGACGATCGGAGATCGCGTGTGGATTGGATCAAATGCAATTGTTGTGGGTAATATAAAAATTGGAAATAATGTATTGATAGCACCTGGGGCTTTCGTGAACTTTGATGTACCGGATAACAGTATTGTTATTGGAAATCCTGGAAAAATTGTCTCAAGAGAAAATGCTGTGGATGGATATGTCATTCATACGCTCGATATGGAACATGAGGATTAACAAATGAGTAATGGTCTGGTAAGTTGTATCATCACAACCTATAAACGAGAAGTAAGTATCTTGCGAAGAGCGATTGACAGTGTGTTGAATCAGACATATATGGATATTGAATTGATTGTAGTAAACGATTGCCCGGAGGAGAGAAAGCTTTGTGAGGAGATTCTGCAGTTGATTCAGTCTTATAGTCAGGACATCACCTACATTGTGCAGCCTCGAAATATGGGGGCC
Organism: Coprococcus sp.; assembly: GCA_051879755.1. Taxonomy (GTDB): domain Bacteria; phylum Bacillota; class Clostridia; order Lachnospirales; family Lachnospiraceae; genus Coprococcus. The sequence goes on from JBJEMQ010000326.1 coordinate 1,827, forward strand.
TGTAAAGCCAGAAATACGGGTATAGAGGCCGCAAAGGGAGAATTCATTGCTCTGCTGGATGATGATGATGAATGGCTTCCCAACAAAATTGAAGAGCAGATTAATCTCTTTACTGATGAGAATGTTGGTTTGGTTTATTGTGATAGCATCATTATGCGCCAGGGGAAAAAAACGATTCATCATTGTGTACCCAAACTTAAAAATTCCGGTATAATTGAGGCGCTATTGTATCAAAATTTTATCGGTGGCAATTCATTTCCCTTATTGCGTAAAATCGCTGTCCAAGAGGCGGGGATGTATGATATAGAGATGAAGGCTTTGCAGGATGTCGACATGTGGGTTCGAATTGCACAAAGATACCTGTGTGTTTATTGCGCGAAACCGTTGGTAATCAATCATATTAGCGATGTTTCCATCACCACGATCTCGTCCAATAGAATCTCCGGTTTTCGTAGAATGATGGAGAAGTACGATAGCTTATATAAAGAACATCCATCTACTTATCACGAAAGGTTATTAGGGATTACAGGAGAACTGTTGGCCGCTGGTAGATTGACAGAGGCTTGGGAGTTTTATAAAAAAGCGGTCAATTTCAAACCTTTGTCAGCTAGAAATATTCTGGTTCCAGGAAAATCAATTATTCTGAAAATACGAAGAATCGTGTTGAAGTATTAATTGCTTCCTTTTTGGGAGGTGAGATTTGTTGGAGGGGTAATGGGTAAATATGAAAACTATTATCCAGTACATTAAGACAAATATGTAAAAAGCGGAATTGCCATGGTGCCGAATTATTTATAGAACAGCGAGAAAGAGTTTGCCCGTAAATAATTATTACAGTTATAAAACTGGTTCCGTTTAATGTCGGACAAGTTTGTAATGGCCATTTTTACTGTATAACTTTCTCATTGAGAAAAATAGTTGTTTATAATGGGAAGGAAAGTAAACAAACATATGAAAAATAATTTAGGAAAAAGCATTGTTTATCAGACTGTATATCAAATACTTGTACTTCTCTTACCGATAGTTACATCACCGTATGTTTCTCGTGTTTTAGGCGCAGAGAGAATTGGAATATACTCCTATTCGTATTCAGTTGCTAACTATTTTGTTCTTGTTGCCGCATTAGGAATAAATAACCATGGTAGCAGAGTCATAGCAGAGACTAAAAACGATAAAAAAAGACTGAATCAGACATTTTCCGATTTGTTTACGCTACATTTAATTATTGCTAGTATTGTATTTGTATTGTATTTAGTATATGCATTCCTATTGGTTAAAGAGGATCGTCTTTACGCAATTATACAGTTATTCTATGTTGCAAGTGCAATTTTTGATATTAATTGGTTGTTTTTTGGATTGGAGCAATTTAGAATCACGGTTACTAGGAATATACTTATTAAACTGCTCACTGTCATATGTATATTTGCTTTTGTCAAGAATGAAAGTGACTTATGGAAATATTGTTTGATCATGTCCGTGGGCTATTTTATAAGTCAATCTTTAGTATGGGCGTATGTTAATCGTTTCGTATCCTTTGTGAGACCGAAATGGAATGGTATGAAGGCGAATATCAAACCAATGGTTCTCCTATTTATTCCAGCTATCGCTGTGAGTTTATATAAGATCATGGATAAAATAATGCTAGGCATGATGAGTACTAGGGACCAGGTTGGCTTTTATGAGAACTCAGAGAAGGTGATAAATATATTGATGGGATTTATCACTGCATTCGGAACGGTGATGCTGCCAAGAATGTCAAACTTAATTTCTAACGGAGAAAAAGAGCTGGCAGAACGATACATGGATAACTCTATTGAAGTAGTTATGTGCATTGCAGTTGCACTCTCCTTTGGACTGTTGTCAATTGCAAATAGATTTACACCTTTTTTCTTTGGTGCTGGATTTGAGGAATGCGGCGAGATAATGCGGATTTTATCTAGCACTATTATTTTTGTTGCATTTGCTAACGTGATTAGAACACAGTTCTTGATTCCAAATCATTTTGATAGGATATATCTGATTTCAGTCTGCTGTGGGGCTATTGTTAATATTGCAGTAAACTATATGCTAATTCCTATGATGCAAGGTCGAGGAGCTGCAATTGGAACCGTGTGCGCTGAAATAGTGGTGTGTCTAATTCAATTTTTTGGAATAATAAAAAGAGTTAATTGGAAGAAATATTTGAAGTACACTGTTGTATTTGTCTTGACTGGAATAGTGATGAAATGCTGCGTTAGCTATGTAATTGGCCTTTTTACATCCACAATTTTAGCACTAGGAGTAGGCATTTTTACTGGAGGAGTGATTTATTCGGTATTTGTAGCGCTTTATCTCGTATCAACAAAAGATGAATTGTGGTTACAGCTTCTTCTTAAGATTAAAAAGAAAAAAAGGTTGTAATAGTGCATTTATGTACTATTTGTGGAGTGGTAATTATGAAAAAGAAAACGTTCCCGATTTTGTTTTTTAATGAGGAAGAGTGTTGTGGGTGTTCCGCGTGCTCTGCTATATGTCCAAATAGAGCAATTTTTATGGTAGAAAACGATAGGGGTTCGAATATCCAAAGATAGATGAATCAAAATGCATATGTTGTTATTTGTGTTTGAAAGTGTGTCCTCTAAAAATAAACTAGGCCAGCACGTATTAGACTATAATGACGTATTTAGAATCCTTGGGAATAATAGTGATGGTAATGGGACATATCAGATTTCTAGAGGGAAAGGATAAGGTGAACCCATTATGCAACACAATCTCTTTACCACTTCCCCCTCCGTCCAATCCATGCGTATCCTTTACACCCCGTCACCGTTTGCCAGAGCCTCGCTGCTTCATCTTCAGGAGGTTGGTTCTTTGACAGCCATCCGGCCTCATACCAGCAAGCGTGAGAAACTGCAGTCCTACCTTTGCTTTGCGGTAGAGGATGGGGAAGGGAGGCTGGTTTATGAGGGGAAGGAATATGCGCTGAAAGCTGGGGATGTGGTCTTTATCGACTGCCGGAAGGCGTACAGCCACAGCACCGGGACGGCTCCTAAACTCTGGTCCCTCCGTTGGTGCCATTTCTACGGCCCATCGATGCCGGCTATCTACGCCAAATACTGCGAGCGCGGCGGTTTGCCGGTGATTCATCCGGACGACATCCAGGTTTATCAGGCTCTGTTTTCAGATATCTACAGCCTCGCTTCTTCGTCCGACTACATTCGGGATATGCGGATTAACGAGAAGCTGAACATCCTTTTGACACTCCTGATGGAATCCTCCTGGCACTGCGAAGCCCGTTCCAGTGCGTCAAAAAAGATGGGAATTGGGCAGGTGAAGGCTTATCTGGATGAGCATTACAAGGAGAAGCTCTCTCTGACATCCGTGGCAAATGTATTCTTTATTGATAAGTACTATCTGGCCCGGCTGTTCAAGGAGCAATATGGGGTGACTTTGGTTACCTATTTGCAGCAGGTGCGGATTACCCACGCAAAGCAGATGCTGCGCTTCACGGACAAAAGCATCGAGGAAATTGGGCTGGAATGTGGGATTGGGGAGTTGAATTACTTCAGTCGCGTGTTCAAAAAGCTGGAAGGGGTCAGCCCCAGCGCGTATCGGAGGATGTGGTAATCAAAAAGTCAATATTGTGCAAACGAAAGCTTTTTCAGTGGATTACGATTAGAATACTTTATTGGTACAATGCCTCTGACAGCAGACATTGCTCATTCTGAGCATTTTTGTGCCGATTAAGGGAACCTCTGGATAAATCGGCAGCGGCCCGGGGACGAAAGTCTTCTTCTCTGGGTGCGGTGGATTTATGCAGAGGTTTCTTATAAAATATGGAGGATGTAAGATGAAGAAAGCGCTGATTACCGGTATTACAGGGCAGGATGGCTCCTACTTGGCGGAGTTCCTGCTGGAAAAGGGTTACGAAGTGCATGGCATTGTGCGCCGGGCTTCCATTTCCAACACGGCCCGGATTGACCATATCATGGACAAGATTACCCTGCATGACGGAGACCTGTCCGATTCCTCCGGCTTGATTCGCATTATTGGCGAAATTGAGCCGGACGAGATTTACAACCTGGCGGCCCAGAGCCATGTTCAGGTATCCTTTGATGCACCGGAATACTCCGGCGATGTGGATGCACTGGGCGTTCTGCGTGTGCTGGAAGCAGTACGCGTATGCAAGCTCATTCATAAGACCAAGGTGTATCAGGCATCCACCTCCGAGCTC
>JBJEMQ010000327.1:0-6035 GCA_051879755.1 Coprococcus sp.
GATTTCTGGAATGCATCATCTATTGGTGCGGGAATTATGGACGAAGAGGGAGTTATACATTATAAATCGAGACACAGTATTCCTGTATGTGAGGAACAGATACGGAATGCAGAAAAACAGGCGGTTATTCTTGAAAATGGCAAATATATTCTGAGAAGTCACCGTATACGAGGAGGCTTCTGTTATTGGACAAAAGATGTTTCAGAGATTAACAAGTTAAATCAGATGCTTACGGATACAGGCAATGTATTGGCAGAAGAAAATGCCATGCTGGAAGCAGAAAATAAAATGTTGGAAGAACAAACCGGAATTCGGCAGCAAAATTCCCTTTATGACAGCATTGCAAGGAAAGTGAAGCCTCAGCTTGAAAAAATCAGCCGACTTATTGATGAACCTGTGCAGGAAGAAACTCTGTTTATAGAAAAAATGAAATATGCCTGCATTTTGAATTCTTATGTGAAACGCTGTTCTAATCTGTTACTTATGTCACATCAGGCAGATAAGATAGATAGTGATGAGTTAAGGCTTGCCATATCTGAATCACTGGAATATGTGAGACTATATGGTATAAAAGCTTATGGAGCTTATCGTGGAAAGAGATTATTTCCGGCAGATAATATATTGCTTGCTTATGAAGTATTTGAAGCAATCCTTGAGTCGGCGATACCGGGGACCGGTGCAATGTTATTGGATATGGAGATTGATGATGCCGGGTTGCTGCTACATATGGAAATAAATGCTCCAAAGAGAATCTTCGCTGGTGAACAGTTACTTGACAGAATTGAAGTACAGGGGGGCAGATTCAGTATAGAAACAGAACAGCAAACGGAATATGTTTCCCTAATGCTGCCGTTTGGGGGTGATGAAAGATGAGTTTGTATTACAAGCTTTCCACCAACGTACATATAATCTATGGTGTTATTGCTGTGCTGCTTATGATGATAGCTCTATTTATTCTTGTTACAGTCTGCACATGGCATATTGAACGTAAATATGTATTATCCTCAGCATTGCTTGCAATAGCTTCAATGACTATACTGCAGGGAATCAACGATGTGAATCTCTGTTTGTGCCGTCAGAGTCCGATGATATTTTTGGCAGATATCATAGGCAATCTGTCATCTGTGGTAATGGCTTTTTTACTGTTTTTTATTGCCGTAGCTGAGTTCCTGTTTATAATTATACTTGGGAGAGAAAAGAGAAACAGACTGACACCGGGAGCAATCAAGGAGGGACTTGATGAATTGCCGGACGGAGTATGCTTTTTTACTGCTGCCGGGCAGCCTCTTCTTGTGAATAATCAAATGAATAGAATTAGCAGTGAGTTATTTGAAACAGAGATATTAAATGCTGAGGATTTCTGGAGCAGACTGAAAAAAAGAGAGAGAAGAGATGGTGAAACAGAAGATTCTGACATATGCCGGGTGATTTGCTGTACCGAAAATGGAAGAATATGGGATGTGCGCCGGAGTATTCTTGATATAGAACACCATGATATAAATGAGATTATAGCATATGATGTGACAAGACAGTATGAGCTTAATCATGAACTGGATAAAAGAAACCGGCAGCTTTCAAAAGTGAATGAGCGCCTTCGCCATTACAGCCTTAATATAGAGCAGATGACTATAGAAAAAGAGATACTGGCTGCTAAGATGCAGGTACATGATAATGTAGGACAGTCGCTTCTTGCTTTTCGTTCTTATCTGGCGAAGCCGCAGGGAGAACGTGATAGAAACGAATTGATGCTTTTGTGGCATTATACGATAGATGTTCTTAAGAATGAGGCAGTTCCTGTCAGTCGGGATGATGGAATGGAACTGCTCCTTAAAGCTGCGCAGGCTGTGGCTGTGGAGATAGTACAAACAGGAAGCCTTCCGGAGAATGGGGAGTTAAGGGACATTCTTATTGCAGCGTTACATGAGTGTCTGACTAATACAGTTAAGCATGCAAATGGAAATAAGCTGTATATTACCATCGGCGATGGTGGTAATGAAGTTACGGCAGAGATAACAAATAATGGAATGCCACCTAATGACAGAATACAGGAAACAGGTGGTCTTAATAGTATAAGACATATAGTTGAAGCAGCAGATGGAAAGATGATAATACAAAGTAAACCTTGTTTTATACTACAGATAGAACTTCCGAAGGGAGAAAACTTTAATGGCAAGAATTAAAGTAATGATTGTAGACGACCAGTATATATCAAGGCAGCTTTTTGAGATGTATGTGAAATCATCCGAAAAGTATGAACTGGTATATACGGTGGAATCAGCCGCTTTTGCAGATGCATTTGTGCTTAAACAACCAATTGATCTTGTTCTCATGGATATCCTCATGAATGATGGTTCAAATGGCCTGGAGGCGGCCGCAAGAATAAAGAAAAACCGTCCTGATATAAAGATAATTGCCGTTACTTCCATGCCTGAGTCCTCATGGCTTGAAAAGGCACGGAGGATTGGAATTGAAAGCTTCTGGTATAAGGAAGCATCAAAGGAAACAATACTGGAGGTTATGGATAGAACTATGTCAGGGGAATCTGTATACCCTGACAGACCTCCTAAGGTTCGAATAGGACTTGCCGATAGTGAGGAATTTACAGAAAGAGAGCTTGAGGTGTTGCGGATTATGACTACCGGTGTATCTAATTGTGTCATAGCAGAAAAACTTCATATTTCAGAAAATACAGTGAAAAACCACATTCGTCATATGATGGAAAAGACCGGATGTGAGAGCAGAACGGAGCTTGCCATTGAAGCCAGGGTGAGTGGTGTGGTAATAAGTATGGAATAGCAGTACGCACTCCTGTGAAGAACAGACAGATTTATAGTACTTTTGTGTCATGTATTAAAGATAAAAATACTTTAAAATACATATGGAGTATTGTCGGAATTGTCTCAGGGGATTGTTCTGACGACGTGCCACTGATACGAAAGTAAGGGGCGATACATATAACACAAGGAGGAGTGCGTATGAATATGGGAAAAAAGAGAAGAAAATGGCTGAGCTTTTTGCTGGCAATTGTGATGGTATTTAGTATAGTACCTATGATTCCGGGCATAAGTATCACGGCGAAAGCTGATGCACTAGGTGTCGATGAAGTGCAAGTGACAATGGAACTTCCGGTGTCAGGTGCAATACCCTGTAATGCCGATGGAGTGACATTGGCTGACGCAGATAAGTATTATATTAGTGAAATGCAGTGGTATGAGGGTCGCTTCTACCAACATATGGTAATTGAAGATGCTGTAGATGATAAGCTGGCTGATGGTGAAATGTTCAAAGGAAATACAGATTACACAGCATTTTTGGAAATCAAACCGAAAAGTGGGTATAAATTTGATTGGCAGAATACAACTGTAACAGTCAATTGTGGTGGAGAACAAATCACGGCAACGGTAGACCGGGACTATGAAACAGGTTCAACGAGTAATTACTTATATGCATTTGTCCGGTTTACAACAGAACCGGCAACATCCTACAATATGACAATTGGAGGAATACAGGTAACATCTGACAACCTGGTAATCGACAGCAGTGATACATCTGTGATTTCAAAAGGTTCCTTCAGATTTGATCCTGCTACCTATACATTGACGCTTGATAATGTGACAGTAAACAGCACGGCAGATGCAGGGAAGGACTCTTTTATTTGTAATATGGAAAGTGACCAGAAGCTGACTATTTATGTAAAAGGGACGAATAAGATTACATATAATGCTTCCACAGGTGTAGCAATCCGTTCCTACGGCAAAATGGAGATGACCTCAGATAGCAAAGGTGCACTGACTATTGAAGGGAGTAGGTTGAAGCAGGGAATCGAACATCGTAAGGAGTTTGTAATCAGTGGAAATGTTGAATTGACATTTAATATATCAAATGACGAAAAGGTCTATGGTATAGGTTGTATTAGCGGAGCTCCACTAAAGATAAAGAATGCGGTTATGCTGACAATCACTACCAAAAAAACTGCAACAACAACAGGCGGTGAGTCTTATGGAATGTATGAACAGGAGATAACATACGAAGGTCATGATTCTCTCTCTCAGGTGAGCATTACAGCGATGGCAGAGGGAGTTGGTTATGTTGCCCAGGCTGTTAAAGCGAATTACTTATTCCTCTATGGCGGTATAATGAGGATGTATGGAATGTCTCAGGCAACTTCGATATGGCTGATTGAGAGTAAGTATTTATATGCGGATGCAAAAATGACTGCCAGTAAAGATTTCTATGCCTCGATTGCGGATGAGACTTATGACAAAAGCAAAGAATCCGAATATAAATATGTCAGATTTGAGAGAGGTACTGAATATGAGAAAATAAGCAGTCTGAAGTTTTCCGGACTTACACGGCCAATGGACGGAGAAATGCCTTATGAAATAGTGCTTAATGTGGATTCTGAAAATATCCGTTGGATTGATTCCCATTGGGTAGTGTGGGATAAGAATGAGGGATATTGGAGTTCCTGGTACTATGAAGAGGGAGAGGAAGATAAATATGTAGAGGATTATCCTCTCCGGACAGAAGAAATGTATGCATTCAGATTTACATTTTATCCAAAGAAGGGATATGTGTTCCCACAGGATATAACGGTTACTTGTGAAGATAATGAAATGGTGATACCGGATTATGATTCCGAAAGTTCGGACCAGACATCAAAGTCTGTTGCATCGGACGGTTCATCTATGACTGTTCTGATTCTGACGACTGAGCTGCCGGTGTCTGATACAATGTCGGTTGATTCGGCGACAATCGATATAAGTGGTTATCAGTACGGTGCAAATATAAAGGATATCAAGGTTGCTTTGGATGCGGTTGGTGCAGACTTTTATAAGGAGGAAGAAGAGATTCCTTCCGGATGGTATATAGCAATTGACCAAGATGGCGATGAAGAACCGGATGGTTTTGCAACCGGCAGTCTGAAAGCAGATACAAACTATTATCTATGTCTAGGCCTGAAGGCAGACACCGGATACCGGGTGACCAGTCTGACATATGATAAGTTTTTACTTAGTGATGGAACAAAACCAATCTACCTATCTGCATCACCAGATGATGTATTTGCTGTGTTTAAGCTTCCGGTACTTGCTGTGCCACAATATAATATAGCGGTTGCAAGTGGCAAGACCACAGCTTCCGGTGTTTCCATTACCAAAGCAAAGGCAGGTACGAAGGTTACACTGACTGCTAATGCAGCACCTGCGGGAAAAATATTTGATAAATGGGTGGTTATAAGCGGTGGAATCACTCTGGCAAATGCAGGCAATGCCACCACCATATTTACAATGCCGGAAAAGGCTGTATCGGTTAAGGCAACCTATAAGGTGGCAGCTCCGGCAAAGAATGCAAAGATAAAGGATAGTGGAAATAAAGCTGTATATAGGGTAACAAAGGCAGGTACTACAGGAGGAACTGTGGAATATGTTGCTCCGATAAGCAAGACGGCAAAGACAGTGACCATTCCGTCAACAATCAAGTCCGGCGGAATTACTTACAAAGTAACATCCATTGCAAAGAATGCATTTAAGAACAATAAGTATATAACAAAGGTTACAATAGGTAAGAATGTTAATACCATTGGAGCAATGGCATTTTATAAATGTGCAGCGCTTACTACTGTTACCATAGGAAATGGCGTAAAAACTATAGGTAATGGAGTATTCGGTAGTTGTAGTAAGCTGACAAAGGTCACAATAGGTAAGAATGTAACAACCATTGGCGATAAAGCATTTTATAAATGTACTGCTCTTACCAAAATTACAATACCTTCTAAGGTAAGTAAGATTGGAAAATCAGCATTCTATGGATGTAAGAAGCTCAAGTCTGTTACAATCAAGACAACAAAACTTACCAACAGTAAAGTGGGAAACTCCGCATTTAAGGGAATTTACAGTAAAGCAACCATTAAAGTTCCAAAGACTAAGGTGAAGTCATATAAGAATATCCTTAAGAAACGTGGAATTGGTAAATCAGTTAAAGTTAAAGCATAGATATGTAAGGCAGATATCAGTTATCAATGGTATCTGTCTTTT
>JBJEMQ010000328.1:0-6005 GCA_051879755.1 Coprococcus sp.
ATGCTGTAATTGTTGTTGAAAGACACTCACAAAAAAAGATAATTATTGGTAAAAATGGACAAATGATAAAAGAAATTGGTAGTCGAGCTCGTAAAGAAATAGCAATGATTTTAGGAACTAAAGTATATTTAGAATTGTTCGTTCGTGTTGAAGATGATTGGCGTAATAGATCATCACAACTTAAGAAATTAGGATATTTTACAGAAAGAGATTGATTTTAGTTCATAATTATTCATAATCTGAATATATATTATTATAGGAGGATTGTTATTATGATAACAAAGGAACAGAAACAGGAAATTATCGCTAAATATGGTAAGGATGCAAATGATACCGGTTCACCGGAGGTTCAGATTGCACTTCTTACAGCAAGAATCAATGACTTGAATGGCCATTTTAAGGCTAATCCGAAGGACCATCATTCAAATCGTGGTCTTCTTAAGATGGTAGGTCAGAGAAGAAATATGCTTGCATACCTTAAGCGTAAGGATATTGAGCGTTACAGAAGTCTTATTGAGAGCCTTGGCTTAAGAAAGTAATCTGTATGTTTGTGTTTTAAAAGATGATTCCCCGGTTATTGTATATATTGTATATAGATATATGCAGCATCCGGGGATTTTTTTCTTTTTATTTATGATATAAGAAAAAATATGTGAGGGGGGTTTATATGAGGTTTTTTTATACATTGAAGCGGGTTATGTCAATTAATAAAGATTATTTACCATTTTTATACATAACTTTGCTTTTACTGATTGTTAATCAGGGTTTGGTGGCTTTTATCAATTATATAGCAGGAAGCTTGACAGATTCTATTACGTCACAAAATCTTGTGTTGTTTGGAAGATATATTATTATTCTGGTTGTGGTGCAGTTATTACATATGATAGCCGGATACCAGGTGAATTACAGAGTGAATTATTTAAGTGAAAGCTTTGTAAACAGATTAAGAAATCATACTTATCAGAAGATAACTAATGCAAGTATGAAATGGCTTGATGAGAACAAAATGGGTGATATTATTTCCAGAATCAACGGAGATTTGAATGCGTTAGTTGAGCAGATTAATACTTTTATGACATGGCAGCTTGCCGGGATAATTACATTTTTGGTTTATATGGCAGTTTGTTTTATGATTAATGTAAAATTGTCGATTATAAGTTTTTGTATTGTACCGGTACTCGGTATTGTACAGTTTCTTACCGGAAAGCCTATTGCAAAGCTGGGGGAAAAGCGTTCAGTTGCAGAAGGACAGGCAAATAGTGTATTTGTTGATTTGATTAGTGGCCTTGCTGTTATTAAGATTTTCAGGGCTGAAAAAAGCCTTTCGGGAAAATATGAAAGACAGATAAAAAAGACAGTAGATGCAAATGTAAAATCTTTTGCATTGGAATTTATTATGAATCCGCTGCAGATACTTCTTGGATATCTTCCTATGATTATCATACTTCTGGTTGGAAGCAGAATGGTTATAGCAGGTGAAATGACACTTGGTATGTTATTTTCTTATATTCTGTTATCATCAAGTGCTCTTGATTCTGTATCAAGTCTCTCATGGCAGGTTAGAAATATATATAACACTATAGGAATATCTGAGCGTATTTTTGAAATATGGGATGTGGAGGAAGAGAAGAATGATGGAACGATTTCCAAAAAAACAAATGAAGTTCCTATAACATTTGAACATGTGTCTTTTGGATATAATGAAGAAAAACAGGTTCTTTCAAATATAAATTTTATAGTTGATAAGTGTGAAAATGTTGCTATTGTAGGTGCGTCCGGTTCGGGTAAATCTACTATCATGAAATTGCTTGCAGGTTTTTATGAGAAAAGTGAAGGAAATATATGCGTATTTGGAAATAAGCTTGAAGAGTGGGATAAGGAAGCCCTTAGAGAACATATGAGTTATGTAGGACAGGAATCATTTCTATTTCCGGGAAGTATATACAGTAATGTGGCGCTTGGAAATAATAAAGCAAGTAAGGAAGAGGTATTAGAATGTATTCGTGCGGTTGGATTGGATAAGCTTGATTTGTATACACCTGTCGGAGAAAGAGGTGTTTTGCTTTCGGGTGGTCAGAAACAGAGAGTTTCCGTAGCAAGAGCACTATTGAAAAATGCAGATATTATCTTGCTGGATGAACCAACTTCTGCGCTTGATACAGAATCTGAATATTATGTAAAACAGGCAGTAGATAAATATACAGAAGGCAAAACCAGTATAACAATTGCACACAGACTGACAACAATCAGTAATGCTGACAGGATTTTATGTGTAAAAGATGGAAAAATTGTTGAAAGTGGTAAGCATGATGAATTGATGCAGAAAGATGGAGTTTATAAGAGCTTGTATATGAAGCAGCAGACAGAATATGCATAGAATAACAGGAGGAGAGATTATTGTAATGAAAAGTTTATCAGTACTTTTTAGAATGTGGAATCTTGTGCGTAAACAACGTGTCAGATTTTATATAGGTTTTTTAATTGGCTCTACTTCCATTTTTTTCTTTCGTTTTTTGGATAGTTTCCTGGTGCAGGAGTTTATGGAGGTGTGTGTCGGCGGAAATCAGGCAATGCTTGTAAAAAGTCTTATTACGGTTTCCGGAATGGTGCTTTTTGGTATAATTGTATATCCAATAATATTTGGACTTGTATATACTACATATTCCATAATTTCGGGAGAGGTAAAAAAGAAGATATTTGATAAGGCATTTAAAACAAAACTTTCATATATTGAATCAGAATATTCCGGTGAACTTGTAACACGTATTACAGCCGATTTTAATGATGCCATACAGTTAGTAGCGTATCCTGTTGTAGGACAAGGTAATCCATTTGCGCTGGTATTTGCAATTGTGATGATTGCTGTTGTAATTTTATATAAGAGTCCCTTGCTTGGAGTAATTTCTCTGGCACTTACTGCGATAAACCTATTGATTGTAAGATATATGATTATTCCGCTGCGTGAGAAGGAAAAGAAAACGAAAGAAGTCACCGGCAAGGCTGCACAGAATATTGTTGACTCTTTGTCCGGAAGTATGGTTTCAAAAATGTTTGGACTTAAGTCCATGCTTGTTGAACAATATGAAAACAGTACAGAAGAGATTTATAGAAATAATTTATCGTTGATAAAGAAAAAATCATTTTTGAACCTGATGGTTGACACACAGAGTTTTATATCATTTATATGTGTTTGTGTGATTGGATTATTTCTTTGTACAAAGGATATTATAAGTATTCCGGATGTCATTTTTATTTCAACACTTCAGATGTCACTTGGAAGCTTTGTAAGACAGTTTTCAGATAAGGTTTCGGCAATGCAGAAATATATAGTTGGTGCAAAGCGTCTGTTTGATTTTTTAGATGCACCGGAAGAAATTCAAAGAGAAGAACTGGCACAACCCCAAATGGATGCTTCGGAAGCCATAGGATTTCATAATATAAGTTTTTGTTATCCTGAGTCAGAACATGCCTTGTTTGAGAACTTTTCTTTGACTGTAAAAAATGGTGAGAAGATAGGAATTGCAGGGGGCAGTGGTGGTGGAAAGTCTACATTGATGAAGCTTCTTCTGGAATTCGTTGAAACAGATAAGGGACATATTAACATATTTGGAAATGATATGCAGAAATATAGTCAGAATCAGGTGCGTGATTTATTTTCTTATGTTCCGCAGGATTGCTATTTGTTTGATGGAACAATTAGAGAAAATATAGTACTTGGCAAGGAAAGTGTAACTGACGAGGAAGTCATGAATGCGATAGAAAATGCATATTTGAGCGACTTTGTTAATGATTTGCCGGAAGGTCTGGAAACAAGAGTAGGTGAGCGGGGATGCCTTTTGTCAGGTGGACAGAGACAGAGGGTTGCAATTGCAAGGGCATTTTTGAAAAATTCACCAATTCTTCTGTTAGATGAAGCAACTTCTGCATTGGATTCCCAGTCAGAGGAAATTGTACAGAAAGCGATTGAAAGGTTGATGGCTAATAGGACAAGTATTGTAATTGCACACCGTTTATCAACAATTCAGAATATGGACCGTATTGTTGTTATTGAAAAGGGCCATATTGAGGAATCAGGAACGCATACAGAATTATTAGCTAAAAAAGGAAGATATTATCAATTGTATTGTATGTAAAAATGTAATAAACAGCATTTTTATTTGCTTTATTTTATTGTATTTTAGATTGTTGTATGTTAAGATTTAAGGGATTGTGGAAAGGCACATCGAGGCTTCTACAAAAGGCATCATTTATACAATCTAAAGGTACTTTTTGTAGTTGTTTCGATGTCTTCCACAATAAAAAATTTTTAAAATAGGAGATAAGTAAATGAGTAAAGAATTCAAGAGATACTCAATGGAGATTGCCGGAAGAACACTTTCAGTAGATATCGGCAGAGTAGCTGCACAGGCAAATGGAGCAGCATTTATGCATTATGGAGACACAACAGTATTGTCAACAATTACTGCTTCAGAGAAACCAAGAGATGGAATAGATTTCTTTCCACTTAGTGTTGAATATGAAGAGAAGCTTTATGCAGTTGGTAAGATTCCGGGCGGATTTAATAAAAGAGAAGGAAAGGCTTCTGAAAATGCAGTACTTACTTCAAGAGTTATTGACAGACCAATGCGTCCTTTATTCCCAAAGGATTATAGAAATGATGTTACCCTCAACAATCTTGTTACATCAGTAGATCCTGAATGCAGACCTGAGCTTGTTGCTATGCTTGGTTCAGCTATAGCTACAGCAATATCAGATGTTCCTTTCTGTGGACCATGTGCTATGACCCAGATTGGTATGATTGATGGAGAATTTATTGTAAATCCATCACAGAAGCAGTGGGCTGAAGGCGATTTAAAACTTACAGTTGCTTCTACAAGTACAAAGGTTATCATGATTGAGGCAGGAGCAAATGAAATACCGGAAGCAAAGATGATTGAAGCTATATATATGGCTCATGATGTAAACCTTTCAATTATTCAATTTATTAATAAAATGGTTGCTGAAGTAGGTAAGGCAAAACATGATTATGTAAGCTGTGCAGTTCCTGAAGAGCTTTTTGAAGCAATGAAGGAGATTGTACCACCTGCTGAGATGGAAGTTGCTGTATTTACAGATGAAAAACAGGTTAGAGAAGAAAATATAAGACAAATCAGGGAAAAATTTGAAGAAGCATTTGCTGATAATGAGGAGTGGCTTGCACTTATTCCTGATGCACTGTATCAATATCAGAAGAAGACTGTAAGGAAGATGATTCTTAAGGATCATAAGAGACCTGATGGACGTGCAATCAATCAGATAAGACCACTTTCTGCTGAGACAGATATTATTCCTAGAGTTCATGGTTCTGCAATGTTCACAAGAGGACAGACACAGATTTGTAATATAACAACACTTGCTCCACTTTCTGAGATTCAGAAAGTAGACGGATTAGATGAGAATGTAGTAACAAAGAGATATATGCATCACTACAATTTCCCATCATATTCAGTTGGTGAGACAAAGGTATCAAGAGGTCCGGGACGTCGTGAGATAGGTCATGGTGCTCTTGCTGAAAGAGCGCTTCTTCCAGTGCTGCCATCACCGGAAGAGTTCCCATATGCCATCAGAACAGTTTCGGAGACATTTGAATCAAATGGTTCAACCTCTATGGCCTCTACCTGTGCATCATGTATGTCACTTATGGCTGCCGGTGTTCCTATTAAGAAAATGGTTGCAGGTATATCCTGTGGTCTTGTTACAGGTGACACTGACGATGACTATATTGTACTTACAGATATTCAGGGACTTGAAGATTTCTTTGGAGATATGGACTTCAAGGTTACAGGTACAAAGGATGGTATAACAGCTATCCAGATGGACATTAAGATTCATGGATTAACAAGAGCTATAGTTGAAGAAGCTATAGCAAGAACAAGAGAAGCAAGATTCTTTATCATGGATACATGTATGGCGCCTGTTATAAGTGAGCCAAGACCACAGGTGAATGAATATGCTCCAAAAATTGT
>JBJEMQ010000329.1:0-5992 GCA_051879755.1 Coprococcus sp.
GAGCTGATTGTAAGAAAAAATACGGGATGTAATGTAGGCGCATATATCTGTGGAGGAAATATTGTGATATATGGAAATGCGGGAAGCCGTATTGGTTATGGTATGCGTGGAGGAAATATCATCGTAGGTGGCAATGCAGGTCGCTGGGCCGGAGAAATGGCAATGGGCGGTTCATTGATTGTTCTGGGGGAAATAGGAAAAGAAACAGGCGAGTCGATGTTTTGTGGAAATATTTATACCCGGGATAAAGATGCAGTTCAAAAACTGGGCGGAAATGTTGCTTATACGGATATTACTCCGGAAGAAATATCTATGCTGGATGATTTGTTCGCAAAATATGGCTTAGATGCAAAAGGAGAAGAATTTCATGTTATTCGCCCGATTTTAGACCCAAACGGAAAGCAGCAGTATAAATTGTTTAAGCCGATACTAAAACCGGAGCTGGCGAATAAATATAGAAAGGTGGATTAATATGTCAAAGATTGTAAATCCTGAAAAGGGTACATGGACAAATCAGGTATTATCTGAAATAGATTATAAGGCAGAAAATGGAAAATATCGAATCCGGGGCTGCGCTTCTCCAAGAAAAGTTCCCAATTTTGATGATTTGATGATTCTGCCGGGACAGCTGACACGTCTGCCGATTGATACATACCGTGAGGAATGCGAAACCAGAACTGTGCTTGGAGGTCGGTTTGCGAAGAAACCGGTTGTGCTGGAAACTCCTATTATGATAGCAGGCATGTCTTTTGGAGCATTGAGCAAAAATGCAAAAATTGCATTGGCAAAGGCAACGGCAATGACCGGAACACTCATTAGCAATGGTGAGGGAGGCTGCCTGCCTGAGGAAATGGAGAATTCCTACAGGCAGTCTATACAGATTCTCGCCAGTCGTATGGGATTTAAAAAAGAGTATCTGGAAGAAGCGGATATGCTGGAGATTCTTTTTGGAATTGGTGCAAAACCGGGATTAGCTGGTCATTTGATGGGAGAAAAGATTACTGATGAGATATCAGAGATAAGACAGATTCCTGCGGGGATTGATTTACATTCGCATCCAAGAGCCGGAGATAGCTTTGGTGCTGATGATTTAGTTGTAAAAATGCAGCAGTATAGAGAAATGACTAACTGGGAGACTCCAATATTTGCAAAAATAGCAGCAGCCCGTGTTCACGAAGATGTAAAAATGGCAGCAAAAGTAGGTTTTGATGGTATTATTCTTGATGGCTGTACTGCCGGTACAGGAGCAGCACCGGTTATGGCAGCTGATCATTTAGGTATACCAACTATGCCTGCACTTGTAGAAGCGGTAAGAACTCTGGATGAATTAGGGATAAAGGATGAAATGAGCATTATCATTTCCGGTGGTATAAAAGATGGCGCAGATTTAGCAAAAGCATTGGCAATTGGAGCAGATGCAGTTGCTATTGGTACTGCAGCTATGGTCGCAATGGGATGTCGTGTATGTATGAACTGTCAGGCCGGAAAATGTGCTTTTGGTATTGGTACGCAGGAACCGGAGCTTGTGGAGAGGTTAGATATTGATATTGCAGCAAAAAGAGTTGCAAATTATATAGAAGGAATGACGGCGGAAGCAGTTTTGCTTGCAAAAGCGGCTGGCAAGACAAAGCTTAAGAATCTGGAACGGGAGGATTTGAGGAGTCTTAGTCTGGAAGCCTGCGCAATGACCGGTATTCCGCTCGTAGGAAGTAATCTGGTTATCGGGGAAGGCTTTGGATTTACGGCACAGAATAATATTTGCCGGTGTAATTAATATTGGAAGGAGAGAAAATGTTATGGAAATGAAACGAGTTAATTATTCATCAGGAGCACCTTTGGAGGAAAAAGTAGGATACAGCCGTATGGTTAAGGTAGGTCCATTTGTATATGTTGGAGGAACTACATCAGTTCAGCCGGATGGAACTGTCTATGGTGAAAATGCATATGAACAGACAAAATATGTATTAGAAAAGCAGATTAAGCTTTTAGAGCAGGCCGGAAGTAAAAAGGAAGAAGTGGTTAAGGTAAAGGTATATGCAACTGATATGAAGATGGGTTCGGATATATGCAGGGCATATTCAGAATTCTTTCATGATATCAAACCGCTTTGTACGGTGGTTGGAACACCAGCATTAAATAGGCCAACCCAGTTTGTGGAAATTGAAATGGATGCAGTTATTGGAGCTGAATTATAGAATATAGAATAAAGGCAGTACTGACTGGCTATGCAGTACTGCCTTTATAACTATTTTACTTTGATTTCGTAAGGAATAGGATCTGTAATAGGCTCTAATGTATCGTCATCTACTATATTGATTTCAAATGTTATTGTTTCTATTTCATTAAAGTTTAATCCCGAACCATAATAAAATGAACCGCCGTCAAGCTGCATTGAGTCTTCTGTTACATTTGATACAGTCGGATAATTAGTTATGCCGGTAATCCATCCTGACATCATTCGTATACCATTAATATCATATTTAGTCAGATAAACACTAATTGATTCATTTGTATTGTTTTCAATCTTTGCATAGACATTTGCCATTGCTGATTCGTATAAATCGTCATATTCAACTGCAAATCTGGTAATTGTTACAGTGATGTTGTCATCTTTATAAACCTCATCATTAAGTACTACATCGTCAATATAGTTCCAGACAGGATTACCATTTTCGTCGAAGGTCATCTCGGTTGTTGCATATGAAACTTCATTTTCTGATGTTTCCTGCTCTTCCTGTGCTGAAGTTGAGTCAGCGCTGTTATTTGCATCAGAAGTTGCTTCTTCGGATGTATCAATGGCAGCTTCACTTGAAGCTTCTGTTGTGTTTCCTGACTTCGATGCCTCGTCAGATTTACCGCATCCGGTCATGCCGGCAAGTAAAGTTAATGCTGTACACATAGCAATAATTTTTGTTTTCGTGTTCTTTCTCAATGTTTTAACCTCCAAAAAATAATTTCAAATTAATTTGCAGATGAATTTTAATATAGTTGTGCAAAAAATGTCAATTGTTCTATAACGAATTAATGATACGTTAATGTGCATTAATGGTACATTAATGATACGTTTGATATATATTGCAAATTAGGCAAAAGCTATCACCTGATATAGAAAAATCTTATTTTACAATTCCTATCAAAATAGTATAATATAAAAGAGCTTTATAAATGCTGCGTGAATGCAGGAGTAAGCGTAAGAGAGCAGGAACTGCAGTTAAAAGGTAAAATGATTTGAGGTGATTGTATGAAAGAAATATTATGCTTTGGTGATTCAAATACATATGGTCTCATTCCTAAAAGTGGCGGAAGATACCCTTGGGGGATTCGCTGGACAAGCATTTTAAGTGAGAGACTGGGATTTGCGGACTATCATGTTATAGAGGAGGGACTGTGCGGCAGAACAACTGTTTTTGATGACCCTTTGAGATATGGAAGACGTGGAATACAGACGTTTCCTACTATTTTGGAAAGTCATAATCCTGTAGATATTGTTATTGTTATGCTTGGAACAAATGACTGCAAGACAGTATATGGTGCAACTGCAGATGTTATAGGAAAAGGAATGGGCAAAATTGTAGACCAGATTCATACATATGCAAAAAGCAGTAAGATTTTGATAGTATCGCCAATTCATCTTGGCGAACATATATGGGAAAAGGGATACGACCAGGAATTTTCTGCTGAATCAGTTAAAGTTTCAAAAAAACTGGCTGACGTATATAAAGAACTGGCAGAGAGGGAAAATGCTTATTTCCTTGATGCATCTGCTTATGTCGGACCAAGTGATGAAGATAGGGAGCATCTGAATGAAGAGGGACACCGGATTTTTGCAGAGGCTGTATATAATAAGATAAAAGAGATAGAGAATCTGTAATATTAAAAATGTTCAGTCATATAAATAAAGAAGCAATCTTGCGCCAAGCATAAACTTAAGGTGACATATAGGTTGCTTCTTTTTTGTGTATTACAATATTATATTTTATGAAAATAATTTAAGATAATGAGTTTTTAAAAAACTTGCGTATTCACTATCAATGCATTATAATGTAGTAAGTCATGTGCATTTTGAGGTGATACGCATCATGAAAATAAAAAATATATAGAATACATAGCCTCATATTTGTGGCATATATGAATTCGGGAGAGAGATATGGTAAATGGCGAAAAGGTCATTCTGATGACAAAGCTTGCAATGTATGAGCAGTCATTGGGAAGAGAAGATTTGGATAAGGGAAAGTTTTTTAAGAGTGATTATGTGAAGTACAACTGTCTTAAGACCCTTATTTCGACAACTATATTATTCTGGATAGTAGTTGCAGCGTATGTCTATTACAATTTAGACACCATTATGGAAGAATTTGCCAGTATGGATTATCTGGGAATAGCATATAAGCTTATTGTATATTATGCTATTACATGTGTGGTATTTATGGCTTTAGCATGGATACTATATTCTTATAGATACATGAAAGCTAAACCTAAACTCATAAAGTATAATCAGAATTTGAAAAAACTGATTGAATTTTATGATAAGCAGGGAAAAACAAAAAATCCTGTGAAGAAGAGGAGGGTACAGTAAATCATGGCTTCATTGCTTACTATTCGTGACGAGATAAAAAATTTTTGCAGTAAATATGATAAATTTATTTCACCTGTTATTAAGTTTATATTGGCATTTGTAATGTTCTGGTCGATTTCACATCTTACAGGCTATCATGCAACTTTAAGTGGTGGTATGATTTTATTTTTACTTTCAGTTGTATGTGCATTTATGTCTGAAGGAATAACACTTGCACTTGGTGGAATATATGCCTGTGGGCAGTTATTTAGCGGCAATATGGAGATAGCAATAGTATTTGTAATTTTGTTTATAATTATGTATTGCGTATACATAAGGTTTTTCCCAAAAACATCATGGATTATTATGTTTATGCCGTTTATGTTTGTTATAAAATTCCAGTATTTTATGCCGATTCTTGCAGGTATGCTGGTTGGTGCATCAGGTATTATGTCAGCAGCATTTGGATGTATATTTTTCTTTTTCCTGAAATATGCTGCAGATTATATGGAATTGAGTGCCGTAACAGCAGAGGAAGATATGATAGAAGGCTATAAATATATGTTTCAGAGTCTTGTAGAGGACAAGAACCTTATACTTACTATTATAGTATTTGCAGTAGTTATTGTTCTGACAAATATTATTTACAAATTATCATTTGATTTTTCATGGTATGCAGCTGTTATAGTTGGTGGTTTGCTTGAAATTATTCTTTTCCTTATTGGTAATTTTGCTTTTGATGCATCGGTATCATTAATAGGTGCATTATTTGGTTCGGTTATAGCTATTCTTGTGGCAGTGGTAGTTCAGTTCTTCAAGGGAGTTGTGGATTACTCGAGGGTTGAGAATACACAGTTTGAAGATGATGAATACTATTATTATGTTAAGGCTGTACCAAAGGTAGTTATGGGAAAACAGAAGAAAGCCGTAAGAACAATTAGTTCAGGAGGCAGTTCTGTACTTGATGAGGATACAATAAATGGTGCAACCAGATAAATATAACTCTTAATGTATGACCTGGCTTAAGTCAGGTCATATCATTTTACAAACATAAGAAAGGGGGATTATATGGACAAGATAATAACATTTTTCCAGACTTACTTCGATTGGTTTTATATCGCGGTTCCGGATTTTCTGGATATTGTGGAGATACTTATTCTTTCAGTTGTTATTTATAAGATTATGCTGTGGTTTAAGACAAGTCGTGCATGGACCTTGCTTAAAGGCATTGTAGTTATAGTTATATGCACAGCTATTGCAGCATTATTCCAGCTCAACACCATATTATTCCTTCTGAAACATGCATTTAGTGTAGGTATTATAGCTGTTATTATTTTGTTCCAGCCCGAGTTCAGACGTGGACTTGAACAGTTAGGAAGAAAGAAGCTTGTTAATTATATTATACGAGAGTCTGATGAAGACAGTTATTTAACTGAG
>JBJEMQ010000330.1:0-5966 GCA_051879755.1 Coprococcus sp.
AAGCACCAAGATTGCAATTGTGTTATCTCCATCTTTTAGTACAGGTGTAACATCAAATTCGCTTGTTGCATGCGACACCTGACTATATCCTACATATGCTCCATTGATCCATACATAAAAGCAACTATCCACTCCTTCAAAATTCAAGAACGCCTTAGGTGCTTTTTCTTCTTTCTGATATGCGAAAGTATGCACATATAACCCACACGGAATATCCTGTGGAATATATGGTGGATCAAACGGAAATGGATATCTGATATTGGTATACTGATGACTGTCGTATCCTGCCATCTGCCACACTCCCGGAACTGCAATCTTGTCATATCCGGAAGTATCATACCCATCCTCATAAAATACATCTGTTACTTCATAAATGCTGTCAAAATACTTAAAATTCCATTCACCATTTAATAATTGAAATCTGTCAGAATTTTCTCTGTTTTCAACCAAGTCATCCTTCCTTACAGATGCAGGTATATAATATGCTCTTGGTGACATGGTGTTTTCGTGTAACATTTCTAAATTTTCATAGTAACGCGGCACGATCATATTGTAACCCTCCTTATAATATGTATTATTTTTGACAAAACATTTCCACTCGTTGCTTTGTCATTATGCTCTTTCCTCACTTTCTGCTGATATAATACCCT
Source organism: Coprococcus sp. (assembly GCA_051879755.1). Classification (GTDB taxonomy): domain Bacteria; phylum Bacillota; class Clostridia; order Lachnospirales; family Lachnospiraceae; genus Coprococcus. The sequence continues at coordinate 651 of JBJEMQ010000330.1, forward strand.
GTTATGCAAAAAATATCTATGAACAGGAATAGACAGAATATGCACAAAATGATACAATATAGCAAATTCAAATTACCAGATTGTATTAAGGAGGGACACATGTATATTAATACCGGTTACTTAAATAATTCACATATGGATTTTAAAGATAAGAGTAGGCCATTAGTTATTGGAAGCTGTGGCACCTATCGTCTGACAACGCATCCTAAATTACCAACATATCGCCCAAGAGGAAGATTAGATTTTCAAATAATATATATAGCATCAGGAAAAGGATATTTTCATTTTGATTCTCCTGATAACGAAACCATAGTTCCAGCTGGAAATATTGTATTATATCGTCCAAAAGAATTTCAGAAATATGAATACTATGGGGAAGATAAAACAGAAGTCTATTGGATTCATTTTACAGGAAATGATGTAACAAACATCTTAAGAAAATATGGATTTCAAGATAATAAACACATTTTTCAAGTAGGTTCCTCATTGGAATATGAACGTGTCTTTAAACGAATTATAATAGAACTGCAAAGGTGCCAGATGAATTACGAAGAAATGCTTACACTGCTGCTCCATCATTTATTTATCATATTTGAACGGGAACTTAAGCGCGAGCATATACTAAAAAATGAATATCTGGATAAAGAAATGGATATCGCAACAAGCTATTTTAATGAAAATTACAATCACGATATCAATATTGACGAATATGCAAGTTCAAAAGGAATGAGCGTAAGCTGGTTCATACGAAATTTCAAAAAATATACCGGGCAGACACCAATGCAGTTCATTGTTTCGCTTCGAATCAATAATGCACAAATACTATTAGAAACTACCGATTATTCTATTAATGAAATATCATCCATTATAGGTTATGAAAACCAATTATATTTTAGCAGGCTGTTTCGCAAGCAAAAGGGATACGCTCCAACAGAGTATCGAAAAAGGGAACAGGGAACTCGAATATAAATGACAACTCTCTATGTGTATTAGCCAAAATCAATAATAATTCGTTTTTGGCTAATACCTCTCCTTTATCAATAATAAATTAATAGTTCACAGCCATATTTTTTCACCTTTTGTCTTGTTTATTATATTATCACATCTATCTACCTCTTACCTTCTACCAAATCAAAATTCAGGCACAGCCTGTCCGTTCTCCCATTTGCTAAGGGTTTGGCGATCTATTCCCAACTTATCCGCAAGTTGTTTCTGTGAATAGCCATTTTGTTTTCTCAAAAGCTGTAATTTATCCTTTAATTCCATGAAAACACCTCTCCATAATTTTGCTGTTATTATATCAAAATAAACTTTTCTAAACCACCACCTATTACAGACAATAATGCAAACTCTGCGTTACATTTTTTAATTGTTGTATCTTATATCCCGATGCATTAATGTGAACACAAGATTTATAAAAAGGAGATTCTTACATATGAATACGTTATTTACTATCACGGAAAACTATATAGAATACTGCGAAACACAAAAAGGGCTTGATAAAAAAACACTAAAGGCATATCGCACTGATTTAGGTCAATTTGTTTCTTTTTTCAACAATACTTATATAAATACTATATCCATACCTGAAATTGAAAAATATATAGGATACCTGCACCAAAATTTCAAACCCAAAACAGCCAAAAGAAAGCTTGCATCAATAAAGTCTTTTTATCACTTCCTTGAATATAAAGATTTCATCGAGCAAAACCCTTTCAACAAAATAAAAATAAAGTTCCGAGAACCAATATTACTTCCTAAAACAATTCCTCTATACATAATAGAAACACTACTTACAACCATGTACAAAGAACATTCTCTTGCTCATACCATCTATCGAAAAAAACGTACTCTTCTTGACATTGCTATATGTGAAACATTATTTTCTACCGGCATGAGAATTTCTGAACTATGTAATTTAAAAAGTTCCGATGTTGACTTACACGATGCTGCAATCCGCATATATGGGAAAGGGGCAAAAGAAAGAATGATACAGATTGGAAATAGAGATGTCTTATTAATACTCGAACAATACGAAGCTGAATATATGCCCGAAATAAGTAAAAGTGGATATTTCTTTGTTAATCCTAATGCAACCCAGCTCTCTGATCAGGCTATCAGACGCATGATTAAAAAATACTGTTCTCTTGCATCTATCGACTTACATATAACGCCTCATATGTTTCGCCATACATTTGCCACAAGTCTGCTTGAAGCGGATGTAGATATAAGATACATTCAGGAAATGCTCGGACATAGTTCAATTACTGTAACAGAAATTTATACGCATGTTGCTCTTTCAAAGCAAAAAGATATACTTACTACCAAACATCCTCGACAGAATTTTAAAATTGAGACCTCCTATACAAGCGACAGATAATTTTTAGTTATCTGTCAGTTGTAGACCGACAATACCAGATTATCGATCACATGTTTTATTGATAGTATAATTAATTATTGTCCAACCACTAAATGTATACAGGCTAATTCCTAATTATTTGGTGGATCTTCTATGCTTGTTCTTTCGACAAGCATAGAAGATCCCTTATTTTTCTTGAGAAGAAAGGATGCGAAAAATATGCCAATAGAAAAGAAACATTTTTTAAAACAGTTTTCACAACATGCTCTAGATGAGCGCATTTCTTTGTTTTTGGGAGCGGGCGGTTCTTGTGATGCAGGTTATCCAACCTGGGCAGCTCTTTTTGCACCACTTGCAAAAGAACTAGGTACACCAATAGATGATAAGACTGACTACTACCGTTTAGCACAATATTATTCGAACAATTTCGGACCAGCAGAACTTAGAAAGAGAATAAATGAACGTATAAACAGAAATCACTATAAGAGTCCGTTATTAGAGGAATTAATACAAGTCGGTTTTACAAATGTATGGACAACCAATTTTGATAATGCAATAGAAATTAATTATCAGCAAAGAGATATTTTAGCAAACAAAGTTTTTCGAGACTCGGATTTTTCAAATATTGATATAAATAGAAGAATTAATGTATTTAAAATGAACGGAGATATAACAAATTTAGAAGGTATTGTTGCAACACAGGGAGACTATGAGAAATATGTTGATACCCACCAGGTGATGATGATGTTTTTTAAAAGGGAGTTAATATCGAGCACATTTTTATTTATTGGGTATAGTTTCACAGATCATTTGGTTTTAGATTGCTTAAGTGAAATAAATAGGTATTTGGGCGAATCCGCAACTTATCATTATGCCATCATGAAAAACGAATTAGATAATCCATATTTTAACTATTTTATTGATGATATAGAACGCAGATACCACATTCGCATTCTCTTGGTTGATGATTATAGCGATATACCTATTGTTTTAGCAGAACTCAATAACTGTATTAGAAGAAAAAAAGTATTTATTTCTGGTGCTTTTAGTTCATTTGAGCCTCAAATTACTGAATTTTCACATAGCTTGTCAAAAAGTCTTACAAAAAGTCTTCTTGATAACGATTACAGAATTGTAAATGGTATTGGACGAAGATTTGGAACTCATCTTATTGGGTATGCGAATGAATATCTCGCAAAACAGGGAATTAAAAATATAGAGAAGTATCTTATTGTAAAACCTTTTGTCGGAAATGAAGAAGGTGCTGAAATAGAAAAGAAGCGATTACGTGAAAAAGTGATTGACCAATGCGGAACTGCAATATTTGTGTTTGGAGAACAAGATCGCAATTCCATTGACAAAACAAGCGGGGTATGGGAAGAATTTCAAATTGCAGTCATGCAGCATAAGGTGGTTATTCCGATTGCATATCCTGGTTTGGTCTCGGAAGAAATATGGAAAATGCTTAAAAATAATATAACGGCCTATCCGTATTTGGAAAAATATATAGATATGCTTACTGCAGGTCAAGAAACCGATTTAATTTCACGTATTGTTATTCAAGTTTTAGATTCTGTACAATAATTAATATATTGATTGGCTAAAATACACATTGAATTTTCTAATAACCATAATTCACGATAATCTACAGAAAGATTTAGTTTTGTTTCGCAGAATAATCTTTCGAAGATGCAAAAAATCATATCAATCAATGGATCTCTTGAGGGTGTCATTAAAACCTTAATAGTAATGTGAGCTGCATAAATCATTGACACTTTACTATTAAGGTTTGAAGAATCAATCCCTTGGTAATCCATAAGTATTCTATATGTAGCCATTGGTAGCTGATTTGACAAATAGGTTGTGATGTCCTGAATATTTTGATATTTGTATTTTTGTAAAACATCGCCGGTTATTTTGCATGCTATATGATTGCATATTTCGTATGTACCAGAGTGTCTATCTGATTCTTTAAAAATAAGCTCTTTTACCCATGTGAGAGTTGGTGGAATCTTATCTGTAGGCAATTCGTATATGATAGGAAAAATCGTAACATCACCCCTATAGTGTCTTTCTCTTATTATTGATAGTTCTTCCATTGCACAATGTGATAGGGATGTAAACTCGCTAATTATAATAACCGCATATTTACATATAGATGCACCTTCATTAAGATTTTTTTGTATGCGGTTATCGCCCATTATTAAGGAATATCTATCATACCACATATTTATGCCATAATTCTTTAAATGAAATACAACTGGCTCTACGATCCTATAACGGTCTTCAGCCGCAAAACATATAAACAAACTCTTTTCCATATAAGCACCTTCTTATGAATGTTTGATAGTTTAATGCTATCCACCAAATAATTAGGAATTAGCCTGTATACATTTAGTGGTTGGACAATAATTAATTATACTATCAATAAAACATGTGATCGATAATCTGGTATTGTCGGTCTACAACTGACAGATAACTAAAAATTATCCTTTAGACACATTATACTATATAACACGCTAATTTTCATTCTTATTTTACAAAAAATGTACCACTACATATAACAACAGCAAAGTTGGTGCTACCAACTCATGTAGTAGCACCAACCGCATTTAACGATGTCTCTTTTCACTTCTCCTTGCTGTTTCCTCATTACAGAATGCCTCTCGAGCAATATTAATCTTCGCTCTAACACACTCTTCCTGCCATACCTTACAAGCCTCTTCATACTTCCGCTTCTCCTCACGCAACGCAAAGAGTTCCGTAAAGAATTCCGCAGCATTAGCATATCCGGCATCTTGAAGCATCCTTGAAAGTTCTGTTTTCATCTTCTCCGCCTTTTTATCCAAAACCGAAATTCTCTCCTGCAATTCCTTCCTCTGCTTTTTCTTAAATACTCCTGTACATTCAGATAACTCAATTTCCAGATTGCTACGCTCCTGTTCAATTACAAAGAT
>JBJEMQ010000331.1:0-5948 GCA_051879755.1 Coprococcus sp.
CTTAAAACCCAGTTTCTCAAGTTCAGAATTGACGGCTCTCGCAAGCCTGCCCTGAACCCCGCTGTCTTCATATACAAGTGTCTGTACTCCATTATATTGATTTGGATATGATGCAGAGTTTCTATGCAGTGATATCAGATAGTCAGCTCCTGCCTCATTTGCCATCTGTGCTTTTCTGGTTGGAGAATCATAAACATCCGTAGTTCTGGTGTATTCCACATCGAAGCCTCTTCTTGAAAGTGCATCGCCTAATGCCAATGCCAGATTCAGATTATCCGCCTTCTCAGTTCTCCCTTCATATGTTGCGCCATTATCAAAACCGCCGTGTCCGGCATCTATCATTATTTTTGTTGCCATATATACCCCTTTTTTCTATATTATATATGTTATGTTATGACAACCTGGTGGATAATGTGTAAAAGTCGCTCCACACAGAATCAATTGTAAATAATATTCTAAACCGCCTTATCATAATACTTCTGTTATAGTAATGCATCTCTGACTGCTCCCACGGGCAAACCTGTGGGTTTTCGCCGCAAATTTATAACGCTTCTATTAATAATGCATCTATAAATAACGCTTCTATTAAAAATACTTTCATTAATAATGCCCCATTAACTTGAATTATGCCTGTTCATGAATTATTATGAATATATAATTTTCATAAAAAATGGAGGGAAAACGCATGAGCTTAAAACAACTAAAAAAAATTCTATTAATCATATGTCTTTTGACTTTTGCAACTATATGTACAGGCTGCGGTCAAAAGGTGGACAACACTATTAAAGTCACTTCATCAAATACTGCAAACTACAAGTTCTCTGCAGGTGTAGATGATGAAATGATGAATGCGATTGCTACAATGAGTGAGACATCTGTTTCTGATATAATATCCCAGTTCAAAAAAGAGGGATACAAATACAAAAAAGAAACAAAAAATGGCATTACATATCATGTATTTTCAAAGAGCGGCAAAAATGCAAAATTCAGCAAAATTGAAAAAGAGCTTGAGTCTATGGGATATACCAATGTGTGTCTAAAAAAAGATTACTTCTTTGCAACATATGATGCAAACACAGCAAATGGAAGTGAAGATATTGATATAAATGAACTCATAAATTCTGTTGGCGCAGGTTCAGATTATCACTTTTATCAAACCTTTACCATTCAACTTAACGGAAAGGTAAGGAACACAAATGGCCGTATAAGCAAAAGCAATAACAGATGCGTAACCTGGACATATAAGAATTATAAGAAATCCAAGAATTTCTATGCATCAACATCTTCTACCAAAAAGACTGCCACAGTTAGAAACATAAAAAATGGCAAAACATACAAAATAGGAAAAAACGGCAAGATTATTAAAATTTCAAATGCTTCAAGTGCCGCGCGCATTACATTAAATGGTAAGAAAATAAAGAACGGCTCAATTATTAAGAAAAAAGGCTCATATACTCTTACTATATGGAGCAAATCCGGCAAATGCCGTACAACCAGATTTAAAATTTCATGAAAAGAGGTAACTGATTATGTGGGCATATGAAAGCAATTTTTATCAGATATATCCCTTAGGATTTTGTGGGGCGCCATTTGAAAATGATGGCATAGTAACTTCAAGAATACTCAAGGTAAATGACTGGATACCGCACATAAAAAAACTAAACTGTAATGCAATATATTTTTCACCTGTATTTGAATCGGATACACATGGCTATAATACCAGAGACTACACCAAAATAGACTCACGTCTGGGTACAAATAATGACTTTGCGCAGGTTACTAAGAATCTGCATGACGCCGGAATAAAGGTTATTCTTGATGGTGTATTCAATCATGTAGGAAGGGGCTTCTGGGCATTTCAGGATGTTCTTAAAAATCGTCAGAATTCTGCCTACAAGGACTGGTTTAATATCAGCTTTGATGGAAATTCAAACTATAATGACGGTCTTTGGTATGAGGGCTGGGAAGGTAATTACGACCTAGTTAAGCTTAATCTTCGTAACGAAGAGGTTATACAGCACATTTTCTCAGCTATAAAGGGATGGATTGATGAGTTTGACATAGACGGGCTGCGACTTGATGTTGCATACTGTCTCGACCATGATTTTCTAAGACGACTCCGTCAGTACTGCGACAGCTTAAAGCCTGATTTTCTATTACTTGGCGAACTCCTTCATGGCGATTATAATGTATTTGTAAATGACTCCATGCTGCATAGCTGTACTAACTATAACTGCTACAAGGGACTTTATTCAAGTTTTAATTCAATGAATATGTTTGAAATCATACATTCCCTGCTACGCCAGTATGGTCCTGAGCAGTGGACACTTTATAAAGGAAAACACCTGCTGAACTTTGTTGATAATCATGACGTCACAAGAGTTGCAAGTATATTAAATAACGAAAGACACCTTCCTCTTATATATGCCCTTTGTTATGGCATGCCGGGTATGCCATGTATATATTATGGAAGCGAATGGGGAGCAAAGGCCGAAAAGAGTCAGGGTGACCCGGCACTTCGCGCATGTTTTGAAGAACCTGAATACAATGAACTCTGCGAATGGATAAGCATGCTCGGTGCTGCCCGTATGAACAGCAATGCGCTGTGTTATGGTGATTTCCGTTCAGTACTTCTTACAAACAGACAGTGCATTTTTGAAAGGAAAACTGACACCGAACGTGTTCTTGTTGCAATAAATGCCGATGAAAATGAATATACTGCCCACTTTGATGCCGGTTGTGGAACGGCTGTTGATTTGATTACCGGTAATCCACACGATTTTGGTGGTGGCAGCACATTACCACCATACTCAGCATATTTTTGGAAAATGGAAAAATAGGAAAAGGATAAATTATGATTGGTGAACGATTATCAGAACTACGTTCAAAAAAGAATATGACACAGGAAGAATTTGCCGAATATATGAATGTCAGCAGACAGTCAGTATCAAAATGGGAGCTCAACAAAGCATTGCCTGATGTAGAAAAGCTAATGAAGATATCCGACTTATTCGAAGTGAGTCTTGATTATCTGCTGAAAGGAGCTGACCACATTTTTCCATGCAATACAAATAGTGAATCCATTGAAACACAGCAAAGCCAAGATGCTTTTAGTGACGACTTCCCAGACGAAACTATAACAGACACACCTAATCCGGATGCTGACGATTTAAGCGAAGCTCCTGCAATTGACGAGAACAAAAAGTCTCACAAAAAATCAGGCATAACGATTAGTCTGATTCTTACAAGTGTCTTGTTGATTTGCTTTCTGATACTTCTAATCAAATGCATTACCTGCCAAATCTGGAATGTAACAGGAAATAAAAAAGAACTTGTTAAAGTTGAGAAGATTTATTCCCAGTATTCCCTTGCAGATATATGCATTTATGATGAATCCGGCAAATCTGTCTCTAAGAAGATTTTTCTTGACACAAAAGGCATACGCGAAGGTGACTATATCTCCTGCTTTGTAAACCAGGATAAAAACAGGATATTAACGGATTATACGGCTACAACATTTGTAATCATTATATCTATAAGCCTTGTACTTCTTGGTATCATTATTTTATTAATACGGGAGATAAAATCACATGAATAAACACAGGTTAAAATATATCATTCCTTTTATTGTTGGTATTCTCATTACACTGGCCGGAATCCTGATTTATCACAAATACAAGGTGTCAAACCATACTGCCAACGAACAGACAGATTATATGGGAACAGCCATCATTGACGGTTTTGCAATTCAGATTCCTGATAAATATATGGCTGTCGTAAGCGATTCAGTTGGACTGAGCTATATGGACGATGGAGATTTCGAAATGGGCATTTCTGTTGTTTCGGAAAATTACGATACAATCCTTAATAGCAAAGATTCCATGGATTCTGACCTTAAAAGCTGGGCAGATTTGAAACAGGATTTTATAGAAATCGCCATTGATGGCGACTGTTATCTGTATTGCATCTATGAAGATGAAGGTGAAACACTGATGCTTGCATACAAGGCCGCCGACGATACCGCATCATTTGAAATCTTTATACGCTGTCTTGAAATCGATGCCATGCTGTTTCAAACAAAAGAAGAGCTTATACAGACATGCGAGTCCTATCTGCTGATTGCCGACTCGCTGCTGCATAACGCACAGCCTACGACCGCAGAAAATACAGTTTCCGGGACAACATATATCTCGGATGAAATGTATTCCGGTCTGGAGATGGTCATTCCGGACGAATTTGAACCGGAAGATTCTCTATGTGATGCTTCAGACAATCAGCTTATTTCCTATCAGATTGAGGATGACTTCTATCGGATAGCAAGCGAAACAAAACCAGACAAATACAGCATGAAGGTATACAAAGACAATGTGCGTAATATAAAAGTAACTACCATTGTTTCCACACAAAACAACAAGGATGATGCCATGACACTTATGCAAAAAGGCTCAGAATTGTGGACAAACGGAGAATCGCAAATACAAAGTATCGATATCAACGGATACACCATTTACTATTATACATATACAAAAGATTACGCCGCAATGGACGAAACATATCAAATGTACTATCTTGAAGCTGCATGCCTGATGAAAAATGGATTTATCTACCGTGTATCCGTATTCTCAGATGAATGTGCAGATGTACTGGATATAAATCACTTCCATAAGTTCCTTTCCATTGCTGAAAATGCGCATTAACCCGCTATTTTCCTTGCATGACAATCGCAGGTTGACAAAAAGGAACCGCCAATTGCTTCATTTTTTTCCTTTTATAATATATATTTTTTGTGTTGTGTATAGCTCTGCATTTGAATTTTGCAACATATACAACTCATAATTTGGGAAGAACCATCATAAACGAAATGAATGATACATGATGGTTCCGATAATTTGCCTTCAAAACGAAACAATGAGGCAATAATGTATTTAGGAGGAAAAAATGAAAAAACACGAAAAAACATTAAAAAATGTAAAAAAAAGGAAACTGGGTAAATATGCGTTTACTTCCCTTCTTACGCTTTCACTGCTTGCAGGCAATACTTTTATGGAACCTGCAAAAGCTTTAGCAGCGGATTTTGATGGTTCCATGAATACAAGTCTGGTAGAAGTAGCAAAACAGGCCGCTAGCGATGATGACAATGCATCTATTGAATTAAGTACAGATATAACAGGTCCGAATTATAACGATAACGGAAGTGTCGTCATCAATAATGGGGAGTACATCGATGTTACTTATAATATTAATATAAATAATAAAGAAGGCAGTAAAATAACAAGCATAACCTTTGAGGTTAGTTATTATGATGGTGTATATACTCCTGAAGTCCTGTCCTGTACATGGACAGGCGAAAGTTCCATAGACTCATCATCATGGGAAAGCAATTTCGCCTTTTTAGGTTCAGGAGACTGTCAGGCAAAATCATTTAATTACAGATGTCAGGTGCCGGAAGATGCACAAGCCGGAAGTATGAAGTTACGACTAAAGGCAAACGATATCGGTGCACGAGGCAAAAACGGATTTGAATTAAGGGCAAGATATGGCTATACAATTCCTTTAGGTAGTGGTGCTGCCAGCAAATATGGCCGTGAGGCATATCCGTTCTGTGGACACACACCAAACAACGATACTGATACATACGAAGAAGTAACCAAGCCTACATGTACATCAAACGGATATACAACGGTTTACTGCAGCCACTGTAATGCAAAACTGGAAGAAAAAGACACAACTGATCCTGTTCCTCACACATATGGCGAATGGACAATCACAAAGGAGCCAACTGTTGATGAATTTGGAGAAAAAGTGAGATACTGTACAGTATGTCAGAATGAAGATAAAGAACAGATTCCAAAGCTTACTGCTGAACCTACAACAGAAGCATCGGATCCTGAAACAGAGGCCACTACAGAACAGACAGAAGATTCAACTGAGGCTACTACAGAACAGAC
>JBJEMQ010000332.1:0-5915 GCA_051879755.1 Coprococcus sp.
AGTCCTGCTGCTGTATTTCTAACACCATGAGCAATATGTATATATCCCTTGTCTGTCTTGATAGGCACTGCACCCGCACCATTTTTAGCCTCTGTAATCGTATGATACTTTCTCTTGCTTGTTATTATCTCTTCATCAATAACTGCATGTGTTATATCATCACACAAACCAAAACCTACTCCACCGCCTGAACCTGTATCAATGAAATCATCCATTGGTCTTGTGTAAAATGCGTATTTTCCGTTTATGAACTCAGGATGAAGTACAACATTTCTCTGCTGCGGGGAACGAAGTGTTGTAAGATTATCAAGACGTTCCCATGTCTTGAGATCCTTTGTTCTTACTATACCTGCTGCTGCAACAGCTGCAGACAAATCATTTACTGATGTATCCTTGCTCTCTGAGCAGAATACGCCATATATATATCCATCCTCATGTTTAGTAAGACGCATATCATATACATTAGTCTCTTCCGGACATGTATCATCAAGTAATATCGGATAATCCCAGAATCTAAATCCATCAACACCATTATCACTCTCTGCCACACCAAAGAAAGACTTTCTATCATTTCCTTCTATTCTTGCAACAAGATAATATTTTCCATTCAGCATTATTGCGCCTGCATTAAATACAGCATTTACGCCAAGTCTCTCCATAAAATATGGATTTGTCTCCGGATTCAAATCATACTTCCATGTAAGCGGAATATGTTCTGCTGTAAGTACAGGATTCTCCCATCTGTCAAATATTCCATTGTAAAAATCACTTTTTACATTCTTTTTGTTAACAAGCTTTTCATACTTTTCATTTTCAATATAATATCTATTGCTAAGCATCTATGTTCCTCCTTATTATTTCAAAGCACATTCTTCCCGAATGATATGGACATTTCCATGGGTCGACAACATTCATATCCGGATTTGGGACTCCATTCTCATCCACTTCCCAGAACCAATCGCCGCCTGGTCTTTTGTCTATCAGCTTGTCTTTGATAAACTCCCATATATTCTTTGCTGCTTCTTTATACTCTTTCTTTGTGTTATCTTTCTGATAACCATTTATAAAACCTATGACTGCCTCATTCTGTACCCACCATACTCTGGACTTTGTTTGAACTCCACATTCACATTCTGTTACAAGGCCTGCATCTGTGTATGCTTTTTCATATACACATTTTTCAAGTTTTGCAGTAATCTCTTTTATCTCAGTAAAATCATATCCTTCACCCAACACTTCAAGGCCTCTGTCTATAAGCCATGCTGATTCAATATCATGTCCATAAGAATGCAAATCAATAAGGCTGTTCATATTTTTATCAAAGAATACTTCAAGTCTTTGTTTTTCTTCATTGAATACATCATTTTTAAATATATCCAATATCCAAAGCATCTTATCACGTACTTTTTCATTTCCTGATACCCTGTATAATTCAGTATAAGCTTCAAACACATGAAGAAGTGTATTCATGGTTTTCTCAGCCATAACACCATTTTCCGACAATTTTTCGTTGCTTGCCGGGACAAAGTTTCTTTCAAAAGCCTCAAGATATCCTCTGTCATCTGTACACTTACTTTCTATAATATCAAACAATTCGAAAGCATGTTTAAGCGCATCTTCATCTTTTGATGCTGCATAATATGATGAAAGACCATATATTGCAAATGCCTGACAATATGTATGTTTTGTACTGTCGCACATTGTGCCATCATAATTTGTAGACCAGTATACGCCTCCATATTCTCTGTCAATACAATGATTTACAAGATACTCATATGCATGTTTTGCATATTTTAAGTCATCATCATTTTCAAGAGTCAGATATGCATTTGAAAAGAACCACAAAATTCTGCTGTTAAGTATAGTTCCCTTCTCAGCTTTTCTGTCAACATTCAAATCAATATCAACCAAACCATAATATCCACCGTACTCATCATCCCTTAATTTTTTCCAAAAGGGAAGAATTCCTGTTGTTAGTTCATCTCTGATTTGCCCTATCATCATTTTCTTGCACCTCATTAATTTATTTTTCTTACAGAATCACCAATAACCATATCACCGTTCACAACGATACTTCCTATTGTGAAATCACCATTTCCAACTTTTCTTAATATAGTATCTACAGCAACATCAACCATATGATCTGTATCTATACCAAAGGTTGTGAGCTTTGGTGAACACAACTGAGCATGTATAAAATTATCATACCCAACAACTGATATATCATCAGGTACCCTGTATCCTTCTGCATTTAGCTTTTTAATTAATCTGAAAGCCACTTCATCATTATTACACACAAAAGCAGTAGGCATATCTTCCGGCAGTTCAATTTCTATGTATCTTCCTTCATCATCCCTGTCATTTATTACCCACTTTGTATTAAGGTCTATATTTGACATAAATAACGCTTTATAATATCCTAAATATCTGTCCAGTATAGAACTGGTTTTATATGCATTTCCCACATATCCTATCTTTTCATGTCCATTATCAATAAGATATTTTGTCAATGTATATGCCCCATGAATATTGTTTGCAATAACCGAATCGGCATTCAAATCTTCATCATAACAATCCATAAGCAAAAATGGAACTCCACACTTTCCGAGCATCCTCATATATTTCTGTTCCATCTGGCCAAGCACTAATATACCATCAACTTTTTCATTACTGATTATGTTCGGAATCCACGCTCTTTTCTCTGCTTCAGCAGTTACAATCTCCATAATACCGTAATTATTTTTCTCTGACAGCTGCATAACAATTCTTTGATATATTTTAGAGTAAAAAGTATCTTCATCATATGCTTTGTCAGACACAAAGTGCTCTGCGACCAACACACCTATGGTGTAATTTTTTTTCTCCTTATCAGATGAGCCTCCCAGACTATATACATAACCCATTCCTTTTGCACATTGTCTTATCTTCTCTCTAAGCTCATCGCTTACTCCTTCTTTTCCTGTTATTGCTTTGGAAACTGTAACTGTACTAACACCCATCTCCTTAGCAACATCACTCATAGTCACATTCTTATGCATATTTCCTCCCAGTTAAGTAAACATCTATGATTATATGTATTTCCCCTCTGTATTATTCAGAACATCAAAGTCCTGTTCTATCTGTACTTATAATTTATATCAAAGCATCCAAATATATTTATAAACAGAGATAAATTAAGTAAATTAATATATCTATTAATGTTTATTACATTTTTCATATATTGCACTGCTTTTTTCTAAATAATTATTCATAATGCACATTGTATGCATACTCAACTACTTAAATTATAGTAGCACATTTCACTTAAATTTGCAAAGGTTTTTTAAGTAATTTTTATAATTGATTTATTAATTTTACTCCATAAATTTGTAATCTGTGCGATATAGAAAAAAACTATTTATCTTCCTTATTTGCCGGGTATATATCTGCTACATCGCTTATGGAAATGTATGCTTTAGAATCTATGTCATGTACCAGATTTTTCATCTTTCCTACCTGAAACCTGTTAACATTAAAATATATCATTGTCTTATCTGTATTTGAATAATATCCCTTCGCTGCTATTGTAGTAATTCCATTTTCAAATGCCTCCGACAAAGTCTTACACACCTCTTCCGGCTTAGTTGTAACAATGAAAGCAGCCTTAGACCTGTCAAAGCCTTCTACAAAGAAATCTACAGTCTTAAGAGCAGCAGCATATGTTACTATTGAATAAAGCGGAAGTATCCAGCTGTTTATAACAAAACCACAGACTACATATAATAAAACATTATATATCATAACGAATGTACCAAGACTGATACCAAGTTTCTTTGAAAACATAACAGCAAGTACATCTATACCGTCTATGGCACCTCCAAAGCGAACAGCCATACCACTTCCACATCCGGATATTATTCCGCCAAATATAGCGCAAAGAAATAAATCACTTCCTGCAAGAGGTGATACAATACTTACATCTACAGGCAGAACATCTGTAATCAGCCAAGCCACCAAAGAATAAACAACAACTGTATAAATAGAATATATAGTGAATTTCAAGCCTTCCTTCTTTAATCCGAGTAAAAAGATTGGAATATTTAACAATATCAAAATAACAGAAAGACTGCACCATTCCGGTGTTTCCTGCGATATAAGCATCGCCGTTCCTGATATTCCACTGTCATAAAGCTTAACCGGAGCAAGAAACATAATCACTCCGAATGCATTTATAATACCGGCTATAGTGAGAAAAATAAAACTGCTCCACTTCAATGTTTTCAGTGTTTCTTTTATTCTGCTCATTATTTTCAATTAAAAATTACCTCCATTCCACCCCCAATTATCGACTGCCTCATATTTAATATAAATATGGTCCGCTGCTATTGCCAAAACCTCGCCAAATATTTTTGTTATCTCTGCCGTAAGTGCATTAAAAGCCGCCGGATTTTCTTTTCCATATACTTTTACCTCTACAAATGCTGTCGGCTGACTGTTATCTCCTCTAAAATACAAATGATAATTATCTTCAAATCCTGTCATCAGCCAGCTTTCACTTTTCCCCGGAATAAGTGATATAGCCTTACCAAGCCTGATTTTAAGCTCAATCTCCTGTTCCTTACTAATACTTACACTCACTTTCGAATCAATAAACGGCATATTTTTGTCCTCCTTAAATTTATTCAGATATATAATATCATATTATTTTTCATCTTAAAACTATTATCATCTTAACTATATTGAAATAAATAATGCATGATGCTAAAATAATCAGGCAAAACTAACTTTTATATTAATGAAAGAAGGCTGTTATGGTAAAAATAGATTTAATTACAGGATTCCTGGGTTCAGGAAAAACAACATTTATAAAAAGGTATGTAAATTATCTTGTAGGTCAAGGTTTTAATATCGGTATTCTTGAAAATGATTTCGGAGCTGTAAATGTAGATGTTATGCTTCTTCAGGATATAGTTAATGATAATTGCACTATAGAAATGGTATCCGGTGGGTGTGATGCATCATGCCACAAAAGGCGTTTCAAAACAAAACTTATCGCCATGGGAATGTCCGGATACGACCGTGTTATCGTTGAACCATCCGGCATATTCGATGTAGACGAATTCTTTGATACACTTCACGAAGAACCATTAGATCGCTGGTACGAAATCGGAAATGTCATTACCATTATTGATGCCGGTTTAGAACCTAACTTATCCGAAGCTTCCCGCTATATTCTGGCATCCCAGACTGCACAGGCAGGAACTGTATTATACAGTCACGTCAAAGATGTAACGAAAGAACGTCTTACTGCGACAGAAGACTATGTCAGACAGTCTTTGGAACATTTACACTGTAAAAAACCAATCGAACCACTCGTAATAAAAAAAGATATGGATACGCTGGAGGAATCTGATTATGAAGCCATCCTCACATCCGGTTATCATACCGCAGATTATGCCAAACTCTGGTTTGATGACCAGGAAACCTATGACAGTATATATTTTATGAATATGGAATTTTCAGAAGAATTCTTAAAACAATCCTCCGAAAAAATTTTAAATGATTCTGGCTGCGGCAATGTATTTCGAATCAAAGGTTTCCAGAAACTCCCTGACGGGCGCTGGATTTCCATAAATGCCACCCATCAGGGAACAGAAATTCATCCGGTTACGGACGGACAAGCCATCCTTATTGTAATCGGAGAGAATCTAAAGAAAGAATCTATCGAACAATACTGGGGTAAGTCAAAAGAATGTTTTTAGTTCTTATATCTTAGCAGAAATGCTGAATTTATAATTACAAATACCGATCCGCAATTATGTACCAAAGCACCTACCACCGGATTCAAAACTCCTGTCATAGCCAGCACGATTGCAACAAAATTAAGCAGCATAGAAAAAGATAAATTAAATTTAATCTTTCGCATCATCTTTTTC
>JBJEMQ010000333.1:0-5875 GCA_051879755.1 Coprococcus sp.
ATCATAACAAGCGAAAGACCAATTACCACATTCATCTGATATTTGCAGAGCGTCAGCTTCTGGATAAGCCAATCGAAAAGATTGCCACCAGAAATATGTTTTATGACGAGAAAGGTAAGCATAGGCGTACCAAGAAAGAAATCTTGGATGAAGCCGGGAACATCCGTAAGAGGTGCAAGGTTATCAGGAAGGGAGAAGTGTATGAGCAAAATCTTTTTACCAAGAAAAACGAGCTATTTAAGGCTGATGGATTTCTGGACGAGGTGAAACGTTTATACACGGAACTGATTAATGTCTGTGCCATAAAGGAAGAGGACAAACTCCATGTGTTTGACAGGAATGGGATGTATCTTGCTACCAAGAAGATTGGTAAAAACAATTCCAAGGCAGCAGAGATAGAAGCTGACAATATGGAGCGTGTCAGATGGAATCAGGCAGTAGACAGAGCATTGATATCGGGAGTTGCCAAAGAGGATATTTTAGATGTGAAGCGTGAAAAGATATCGAAAGAGGTTAAGCGTTCTATTGAATTATATGGGAATAATGCCTTTTTTCTGGTTGGGATTATCAGACTTGCAATAAAAGCATTGGAACTGCTTATATCCAAGGTATTACTTGCGGCAGCTAAAGTGGCTGAAAAGATTGTGGATGTGGTTCATGAAAAAGTTGTAGAGAAAGAGGTTCCAGCGTTGAAGGAGGAGCCTGAGCAGGCGGTTGTGGTACAGGATGAGATACAATTTCCTAAGAAGCCGGAGGAACCGTTATTGCTGTCTAAGTATCCTGTGATTATGGAACTAGATGCAGAATTGAAGCGTAGAAATGAGGAGCTCTTTGTAATTGAACAGGAGCGTAGCAATCTGGAAATTGAGCTGTCTGAATGTACAGGAGTATTTAAGAAAAAGCAGAGGAAGGAATTGCAGGAGAGAATTTCACTTTTGGATAAAAAGGCGGAGAAGATGAAGTCAGAACTTTCAAGGATGCTTCAAGATGCCGGATATGCTAATGCTTCGGAATTCTTTACGGAACTTTTTGCGGTGCGTGAGGAGAAACGGAAGTATGAAGAGGCTTGTAAGGAATG
The DNA here is from genome assembly GCA_051879755.1 of Coprococcus sp. Lineage (GTDB taxonomy): Bacteria > Bacillota > Clostridia > Lachnospirales > Lachnospiraceae > Coprococcus. The sequence goes on from JBJEMQ010000333.1 coordinate 1,079, forward strand.
GCAGGAAGAGTGCGTTATGGCGGAGATTGAGGCAACGAAGGACAACCAACATTTTGGGGATGTTAGGTTAATTGAAAGAGGCAGAAGAAGATAGTGTTAAGGAGCATATCAGATTTTGGTATGCTCCGTTTTCTTGTATAATGCGGATGAAAAACAGAAGGTAATATGATATAATTTCTAACAGGAGTTATGGGATAACCAGCAAAGATTATATTGATTATGTATATGGAGGCTGTGATATGGATAAATGGAGAAAGGTATTTTATGATGATGAAGGAACGAAACTGAATTATAAATTTCCGAAAAAACTTTGCAAAGATAGTGAGTATTTTGCAGCAGTTCTTCAGTTTATGGATACATTAATTAAAGATTTGAGCGATAACGGTATTGAGAAAGCATTTATAGAGATTGCTATGGAATATAGAGAGTTGATTAAGGATGTGTTAACAAATTACTACTCGGGAGATATCGTTTTGGCGTATACGATGATTGAACGGCTAATTAAGGAATATAAAAGGAATGGCATTATTTTTTCAAAACTTTCAAAGAGCTATTCTTTTAACTATTATGTGATAGAAAATAGAAAGTGGGACCATTTCTTGTTTTATCGTGCGCGGGTTGGTGATATATCAAATGAAAACAAAGAGGATGTCTTAAAACATACACCTTTTGACAAGATTTCAAAGATTGGGAGTAATAGATTTAGTATTCCTGGTCAGCCATGTTTATACTTAGGAAGTACTTCTTATGATTGTTGGATAGAAATGGGAAGACCTGATGATAGAGAATTTAACGTGGGGTGTATATTACTGAAAAAAGATTATGAAATAATTAATCTTTCAACAGATATTTGGGTCTTTTTAGAAGCAATGAAACGTTTAAAAGAGCAGGCAGATAAGGAGATGATTTTTAAGTCTTATTTGCTTTCGCAAATTACATCCTTTTGCATTGATGAAGATAATAGAAACTTTAAGTCGGAGTATGTGATTTCGCAATTAATATCTCTTGCATGTAAGTCAAATACTATTAATGGTATCTCATATATCAGTAAAAGAGTTTCAACAAATGAGTTTGGACATAATATATGCATGAATTTAGCATTGTTTATTCCATACGAGCAAGGCGTGAAGTATTCCAAAAGTATGATTTCGGAAATGAAAATAGGAACACCGATTAATTATGCTTACTTCAATAAACTCAAAAGAGCTTCATTGAATCTTTCATTTGAGCCCTTGCCATATGAGTTAAAGCAAGGAGCAATTGCTATCGGAGATTTTGAGAATCAGATACCGTACAGAGAAACTGATTTTTATGATTACGACAAGTATTTGCGGCAAATAACATTAAAAAAATACGGAATAGAGGATTTATAATGATAGAAAATAATAAAAATACTACCATAGCAATGGAGAGAATATATTTTGAAGATCCAACGGATTGGGAAGATTATTTGTTCGATAGTACGGAATATGCTATGGAACTAGATGGTCGTAACCCTGTTTTGGAAGGTATTGTAGAAAGATTAATTCAATTGGGGATTCAAATTACTTGTGAGGATAAAAAAGTAATCACAAAGGAACTGAATAAGCGTTACATTGCTATGGGGATTGAAGAAGGTGTGCCTAGAGTAGTTAAGAATTGGATTTCCGGAACTCCGGTAAATCCTGCATATAGAGAAAATTTATATAATTTGTGTATTGCATTAGGAATGAATACGGAACAAGTTAGAGTATTCTTTTTAAAAAATTATATGACGATTCCATTCAATTATAAAGATCGAACCGATGCAATATATTTTTATGGTATATCTCACGGATTACCATATTTGGAAATATTGAAATTACTCAATGAGAATGAGATTGATGAAGATAGTAATTCGGATTTTTTTGAGAGTACAAAAATGATTGGTAACTATATTGCGGAAATAGATGATATTGAAATTTTTCGTGAGTATCTTCAAAGTAATTCTTACGGGAAAAGAAAACAGTACGAAACAGCTTCAAGAGCTATACTGGAGCTGTCTGTTGAAAATGCAGGATATGCTGAAATTGAAAGAACTTTAAAAATTGGCCTCATGCGAGAAAGAGAAAACAAGAAGGGCGACTTGTTAAGTGAGTCAACCATATTGAAGGATGATAAAACTGTGAATTTTAAAGCTCTTTTGTTTGTTGTATATGGATATGATAATCAGGAAAGATATGCAAATAAGAAAACTAAGATATCAAAGTGCGAATATTTACCGAAGGCGTTTCGGGAAAATTTTCCTAATGATCAAGAATTTTCGAGAATTGCAAATAAGGAAGCATCGCCAGACGTATATAGAAAAGCTCTTGTGATAATGAAATTTTATAATTTCTTTTGCTCAAGCATGCTTACATATATGTACGGAACAGATAAGCCCATAGTAAATCAAAAACCTAAAAATACATGGGAAGATTATCGAGATAGAGATATAGATGAAATAGAGGCTGATTTGAACGATTTTTACTATGAAACAGGATTGCTTCTTTCACAATGTGGTTTTGAACAAATGTATGCAAGGAATCCGTTTGATTGGCTTATGTTATATTGTGCTAAGAGTAATGATCCGATGGATACTTTTAGGGAGCTGTTATCATCGCGCTTTACAGAAATGGAGCCGATGGAAGAGATATAATTTTGGAATTCATTTTTATAAAAAAAGTTTGTGAGAGGTTATATTCTTGAAAAGGAGGTAGAATTTATGCGTAATCATTTATCTGATGGCTTTATTATAACGAATAAAGAGAATAGAACCTACTCAGTTACAAAGAAAATGGGAGAAGGTGCAACATGTATTGCTTATTATGGTGTTGATGAACAGACGAAAGCAAAATGTGTTATTAAAGAGTATTATCCTATTAACGTTTCGGTTGAAAGAAATGAGGATGGATGGTTAACTTGTTCTGTGGCAGAAAAAAGCAAATTTAACAAGGGGAAAGAACGATTTAATTCATCAATAAAAAGACAAGTAGAATTAAGAAATGTTGGAGAGGCTACCAATCAAATATTTTATGTTTTAGATTGCTTCGAGGCTAATGGCACTTCATATATAGTTGTACCACAGTACAGTGGAAGCACATATTCAGAAAATACTGAAATTGATTTATATAATAGAATAAAAATATGCAAATCGGTTGCTGAATATATTAAGAACTGCCATACAGAAGGTTATCTATGTTTAGATATTAAACCAGATAATATTTTTGTAATTCCGGAAACTTCTGAATTAGCAATGTTTTTTGATTTTGATAGTGTTTGCCGTATGGATGAGGTAATGTATGGAGAAAATTTATCATACACCAGTTCATGGGCGGCACCAGAACAAATTGTTCCGGGAAGCTATGCTAAAATATCAAAAGCTTCGGATATTTTTGTGTTAGGGGAATTATTGTATTGGTCAATTTTTGATTGCCATTCATCGCCTCGTGATTATAGGAGTCATTCGTGTTTCGACTATTCAAAATCAAAATTTGAAAGTGAATTAACCGATGATGCTGAAGACATTTTATCGGACATTTTCCATCATACATTACGATCCTCAGTTAATAATAGATATGCTTCAGTTGTAGAATTTATTGATAGAATTAATGATTTATTAAAAGAGATATATCCAGATAAAGAATCTTTGATTAACGTGTTACCAGTAACCACAACTTGTTTTATTGGACGAGAATATGAAATAGAACAAATCAATAAGAAATTAGAAGAAGATAAGCTAGTGATATTGACTGGAGTAGGTGGAATCGGGAAAAGTGAAATTGCCAAAAAATATGTAAATTCGTACAAATCAAAGTATAAAACAATTATCTATTTAACATATACATTTGATTTAGTAGCGACTATTAATAGAGCTTATTTTTTAGATAACTTTGAGCAAAAAGAAAAGGAAAGCGATATTCATTATTGCAATCGTAAGATTAGTAAATTGGCTGAACTTCTTTCTGGTAAAAGCATAATCATCATTGACAATTTAAATCTTGAAATTGAAGAAATAGAGCATAAGGATATTTGGGAAAGGTTATGTGCTTTACCTTGTGATTTGCTGATAACATCAAGATGCAATCAAGAATCATATTATGGTCAACAGATTTATATTGATGGAATGAGTGAAGAAAATCTACAAGCTGTTTTTCGGAGTCACTGTCCATATGATGAAGCACAAGAAGCAAGTGTTTTAGAAATTATTCAATCAGTCCAAGGACATACACTTGTTGTAGAACTGATTTCTAAGCAGGCTCATACATGCTTAATGACGCCTTCCGAGATGCAGATTCTTTTAAAAGAAAAAGGAATTTTAGGACTTGATGAAGAAAATGTAAAATGGAGCTTAAAGAAGAAATCTGTTGCAGAGCATGTACGAGGATTGTTTTCTGTATGTTCAATCTCTGAATGTCAAAAAGAATTATTGTTTATGATGGCATTTATGCCAGTGTCTGGCGTTGAAGAAAGAATATTCTTTGAATTTTTTAAGTTAGAAAATCACAATGACCTAAGATACTTAATTGATAATGGTTGGATATCTGAGCAGGATGGAGCTGTTAGGAAAATTTCTGTACATCCAGTGATTGCAAGTGTTGTTATGGATGTTATTAAAGGAAACGAAGATATTGCAAAGACCGTTTATGGTAATGCTGTTGAATCAATGCTTTTGTGGTCAAACAAGGAAGATATAAAACAAGATGATTTTTTTCAAGTGTGTAATTCCTTAGCACTACAGACAAGAGAATATAGTATAAATCATATTTCTGCGGAAGATTACATAATCAGGTATAATGG
>JBJEMQ010000334.1:0-5831 GCA_051879755.1 Coprococcus sp.
TTACATCCCGTATTTTTTCTTACAATCAGCTCTCCACTGACCATATTATCACCGGCATACCATCCTACATTACCATTTACCGTAACTGTTGCATTCTCCATGAAACTACAGGTATACAAACCGGTACTGTCTTCAATATGAATAGATACATTTTTATCAAGACCAGCGCAGATATTATGCATGGAATGTACATTAGTAATCTGCAATTCTGTTATTCCCTGTTCCAGAAGTTCACCAACAGCCTGATTAAACTTCTCATTTTCAATTGTTGCTGCATCTAGACATTCCATACACGCACCTCCCCTGGTTCCATTTCATCTGCATATAATTCATCATCAATTGCACTAAATTCTATCTGTTCCGAACCAAGCATTACCATATTGTCATTTTCAGCTACAAGTAACGGCTTAATTCCGAGCTTATCTTTTACAAATCCCAACTGGGTTGGTGTAGCTGCAATAATACAATAAACGCCATCCATATAATCGCCTGCTTTTATCAGGGCTTCTTTCAGGTCACCACCATTTTCCTGCATGAAATATGCAATTAAATGACTGGCAGCTTCCGAATCATTTAAGGTCTTAAACCGTGCGCCTTTCGACTCCAGGAATCTTCTCATATTAAAATAATTAGTAAACTGTCCATTATGTACTATTGCTAATTCAGGATAAAAAGGTGAAACAAACGGATGCGCTGCATTTACATCTTCTGCGCTTTCTGTTGCCATACGCACATGACCTATGCCATGTCTTCCCATCATGCCTCCAAGCTTATAATTTCCTGTGAGGTTGGTAATTGCGCCACCTTCCTTATACACACGAAGATCATCACTAAATGAGTGCACTGCCATATCAGCGTCACTGTTAATCATGTTATGCAGCTGTTTAATTTTATTTTTTGGAATATTTACAACAAATTCCTCGCACAGTTTTTTCCCTACATTACGGGTACTTTTCTCATCAACAATATCGCCAAATTTTTCAATTAACTCCCTCAGTCTGGCTAATGCATTTTCCTGCTGCAGCGTAACACGCAATACAATTTTCTCACTTTTTCCAAACACTGCTATCCCGGCAGCATCAGGACCTCTATGCTGTATAAGCGCCAGCATTTCAATTAATTTTCCAGACATATCTATAGACTGTTTTTTACATAATACTCCGGCAATTCCACACATATCTTGCACCTCCTCGTATAATCACTTTCCTTTATACATGATATGAATATGTCTTATCTTCCCAGTCAGTCACATATTTATTGAACTCATCCACTTCATGTTCTTTCATATTTATAAATACTTCTGCAAGCTCCGGTCCTATAGCCTCTGTCAAAACAGTATCCTTCTTCAAGAGCTTCAGTGCACGATATAAACTACGTGGTACCTTTTCCAGCTTGCTCTGTGCCTCTTCGTCATGATATAAGTCTGTAACAACAGCTTCAGGTGGAACAATTTTATTCTCAATTCCATCCAAGCCTGCTGCCAGAATAGTGCCTAAAGCAAGATACGGATTACAAGCTGCAGAGCCTGCTCTTATCTCCAGTCTGCTTGCCTTACCACGTTCTTTTGGAATACGTATATATGTCGTTCTGTTATCATGTCCCCAGCCTACAAAAATCGGTGCAAATGAATCAGGCTGATAACGCTTATAGCAGTTTACAGTCGGTGCCAGAAATGCTGTCAAAGCATCGGCATGCTTTATAATTCCACCAATCATGTAACGGAGTGTATCTGAAATCTCATCCTGTCCGTTCGGGTCATAGCAAATATTCTCACCTGTTTTCATATCATTTAAGGACAAATGGAAATGGCATCCACTTCCTCCGGCAGCACCCTTTGGTTTTGCCATAAACGAAACTGACATCGCATCTCTGTTTGCAATATCCTTTGCTATTCCTTTAAATAATGCGCTTTCATCTGCCGCCCTTAATGCACTGGCATGCTTCCAATTATATTCATACTGTCCCGGATAATACTCATGATTCATATACAACACGTTAAAATCCATTTTGTTAAATGTCTGAGTCAATTTATAGAGGAACTTCTTAGGGTCTGTACGGTCATTAACTGTATAACAATTGCTTGCCTGACATGTATATGGTTCCAGCCCTCCATCTGCAGTTTTGTTATATACATAAAATTCAAGTTCACTTGCAGCTACTGGCTCGTATCCCAGTTCATGATATTTGTCTACCATTTTCTTCAGGAAACATCTTGGTGAGACTTTAAACGGCTGTCCCAGATAATGTATATCTGCAAGAATCAATGCCGTAGTCGGTTCAAATGGAAGCAGTGTAAATGTAGACAAATCCGGAACTACCACCAAATCATCGCAGGTGTCTGCCATACAGTCAGAGCTTATAACTTCATTGTCATAGCTAATGGAAAAAATAGTGGCACAAAACGGAATTCCCTTATCAATCATTTCATCAAGCATCGTAACAGGAACAAGTTTTCCACGATTAATGCCTAAAACATCAATATATTCCAAACGAATCATTTCAATGCCTTTTTCCTTACAAATATTTTTTATTTCTTCCTTGGTCATAATCTCACTTTTGGTATAATTATCTTTCATAGCTATTCCTCGCTTTCTATTTTGATAAAATCTACATTTTCTGTTCCTTTACAAGTTCATCAAATTTTATTTTTCCTTCATTAATTACTTCCATCGGTACTGTTTCAAAAGGTTTCGCCTTCAATACACCGCATACCCAGATAACTGAATATACCGCAAGAATTGCAATTATTACGCCAAACAATATAAAAATTCTTGTTCTTGTTTCGCCTGAATCAATATGCCATATCATATATATATTTCCCAAAATACCGATAATCTGTGGAATTCCTGCCATCTTAAGCCAGTTTCTTCTAGGTGCATCCGGATATTTTTTACGGAGACGAAGTACTGAAATATGAATTAAACAATAAGTAGTAAGCCAGAAACATGAAGCTGCCAGAATAATAAATGTAATACCCTCTGAAGCTGCCAGATTGGTCAATACCAAAGCACCAATACCAACTGCCATCAAAATCATGCCCGGTACTGCGGCATTATGCTTATTTGTTTTACCAAATATTTTCGGAAGCATTCCTTCTTCTCCCATTCCCTGCATTACCTTAGAAGTTGATGCAAATACAGTATTCATAGTTGATATAGCCGCCAGAATAGTAATACCACCCATCCAGTATCTGCCAACATTGCCCAGCAGATTATAAGCATATGTCATATGAGGCATTCCCGTAGGATCTGATGCAAGGATGTCCAGAGTTACATAATTTGTCATTCCCCATCCAAGCAATGCCTGTACACCAAACAACAGGAGAAGTCCAATAATAATTGCCAGTAATACATCTCTCTTTGGATTTTTCATATCCTTCGCTACAGGAATAACAAATTCTACGCCGATATATAACCAGAATGCTATTGCTGCGCATCCCATTAAACCTTTAGCTCCTCCGACATCTTCAAGACTTGGATTTGCATATTCTATAGGAGTTCCCGTACCGCATTTTGCTACACCGATAATTCCTAATACAAGCATGGAACCGACAAGAAGAAAAACAACAACATTCTGCACCTTTGAAAAAACATCTACGCCAAAGTAATTTACAATAAAAAATACAATCAAAATTGCTATAGATACTATACGATAATCCAGATCCGGGAAAAACAAATCCGTAATTACGATACCACTCATAGCAATCTCTCCACATGCTGCAAGCATCATGGTAACTACATATACCGCAAGATTTCCCATCATCGACAGAACAGGTCCTACACCTACAAGCAAATACTGACCTGTACCACCATCAACATTTGGCATCATCCCATGAAGTTCTGAGAATGAAAATCCAACAAATGCATTTAAGAACATTACTAAAAATAAGGGGATTATAAACCATCGTCCCGCCATTCCAATTCCGGTTCCGAGTGAAACCAGACAGCTGGTTGCTACTATCAAGCCTACGCAAACAGCAATTGCACTTCCCAATCCAATTTTCTTATTATTCATATCTGCCTCCATTCCCGTATAATAATTCTATACGATTTAATAAGGTTCTCTGAATTCACACAATCAAAAACTTTATCCTGCTATGCTCATTCAGTTAAACCACATTAAGTTACACGGTAAAAAGAGCTCCATATCGGAGTCTTTTTTTCTGTATTGGAAGTAAAATGTTGCCCAATACAGAAAAAAAGACAACAAAGGATTTGGAACGCCTTTGTTGCCTCTCTTCTTTCTTGGCACAAGTATAACACAATTCAATCTTTTGTCAATATCGTTTCATCTTTAAAATATTGACAAATTATTGACAATGGACTTTATTCTATTTTCTGACCACGTCTTTTTTTTCTTTACTGCCGGAATATTTGCAAGTACCTCCTTCATATAATTTGAGAAACCACCAACTAATGTGGTTTCTGTACTGTATATAGTATAATCAAATTTCTTATCATCCCAGCACATAACCAAAGCATCCTCCTGCACAGTAAAAGATATGCTATCCGGAATATCTGCCAGGTCGCTTTGAAATGATGGTAATAACACCATATAATTTTCCCGTTCCATCTGTTTCAGTATATACAGTAATTGTTTCCTGAACTGCTCTCTCTTTACTATAATGTCCCGTCCTAATATCTTTGACAGCAACGGACTTACAAATTCTTTCTGCTCCAGACACCATTCTATTTTGTCAATATCATATATTTGACAATAATGGCATTTGGCACGTAAAGCACTTCTTGTTTTGTTGACCTCCGAAATACGCTCTGCATCTTCGCCCACGATTCCATTTTCATATAAAATCTCTTCAACCAGTTCAGGTGGCATATTTAAAAATGTAGGCATTGGATTTAGCATATATGTAACAATACCCGTATGTATATTTGCATCCATAAGCTTTAAAGTATACAACGTATCTCCTATAGGATTCAGATATATCATTCTTTTGGCCTTTGACAGAAAAGCTTCCACCTGTCTTTTTAAAAACATGGTATTATGATAATCCCTATACAAATTATAAACCCGTTCCTCTTTCTCACCCTCTGTACGCTTTCCAAGTAATGCCATCTGCTCCCCGCCCGAAAGGATAAAACATTGTTTTTGTTCCACATCCCACTCATGGACATAATAAACCTCCACTTCAGGCAGCATATACATAGGCAGCCATCTGAAAATTGCCTGATACGAACGATAAGAATCCTTTAGCAGGTCCATAATAATAAGCTTTCTTCCATTTTGTGAAATTTCTTTTACTCTTTGATATATCTTATCAAAATAAACATTATCAACATTTTCCCAGTCAACCTCACCAAAATCTGCCATAATGATATTTTCCTGCGGATTCACCTTCTGTATTTCCTGAAAAAAAGTATCTAAAGCCCTATACCAGCCTTCTCCTTTGCCATCGAACACCTGCATTGCAGTTACATATTGATTTTCTTCTCTCCGTCTGTCTGAATTAAGTGGCGCCGGAACATTATTTTCCAACATTTCAGCCAATATTTTCTTCTGCTTTTCTTCTTGTAATTCCTCTATATCCGGAACAGCATCTTTCATTATATGTAAAATTTTCTGGCGAAACGCCAAAAAGTCTTCCTGAAAAAAGTACTCTGCTATACTTTTCCCATAATCGGAATTTTTAGGTATTTTTCTTTTCCCATTTTTCCACTTACTTATAATTGCTGTATCCACACCTATCTGTACTGCCAGCTCTTTTCCACTGACATCTAACATTTCCATAAGATAACTAAGTACATTTTCCATTTATTGATTCCTATTCTGCATTTCTATTCTGCTCTCTATATGACAGTTTAAACAGTCTTGCC
>JBJEMQ010000335.1:0-5809 GCA_051879755.1 Coprococcus sp.
CTTATTAATTCCCTATTCTATTCAAGCAGCACATAAAAATGCATTAAGAGAAAATGGTGAAGTATATGAGAGCAGTTATGTAGAATTTAATCAGGCAGAAACCAATATTTATGCGAATAAGGCCTTTACGAACTATAATGAGATTCGTGCGTGGGATGAAGCTGCTGTAACGGTGCATGCACCAACCATGTTTGACAATGTGAATTCCATGCTTGTGCAAACCGGTGGTAAGTTTGAAATTACTTCAGATAGTGAAATTAAGCTTCCGGAGAAGGTTCAGTCAGGATATTATACAGAAATAGGTCAGATTCTTCAGATTCCGGATGATGGAAGATTTCAGGATGCAGTCAATATTGTTGATTGCCAGGAAGGTGATTTTTCTAATCAAACGGGTCGTTATATATATACTATCAGCAATGATCAGAAGAATGTTGTGTTAGAGTCAACTACAAAGGCACTATGGTCGCTTGGTTACAGCTTCCTTCCTGAAAGTGGGGATCAGTATGTAGAAAATGGTCATTTCGAGATTAGTGCTGGTAGCGGACTTGTTAGCGAAGACACGACAGATGGCGGCGAGTACTGGTTTGAAGCTGGTACAGAGGTAACATTTAAGCTGGTTCCGGATACAGGATACCGGTATAAGGAAGGTACGTTCCGGTTTAACGGTGATGCCAGTGAGAGAGTTGTAAAGCCAACGGAAGAACCAGGTGTGTATATATTTACTATGCCGAGTAACCCGATTCATGTTTCCTGTGAATTTGAAGAGGCAGAGGATGAGATTGATGTAGCGGGAACTGATGCAGTACAGGCTGCAGAGATTGATGTTCCGGATGGAGTGATTAATGGAGTAGCGAAGTTTGATGTTAAAAGTGCAGAGCTTACATCTGAACAAGCAGAGAAATTTACAGAAGCAGCAAGTGATGACGGGGCTGAAAATGATATGGAATTTGGTGCTGCGCTTGACCTGTCCATGAATCAGGTAATTGACAAGATTGGTACAGACGAGTCTTGGGTAACACCGGTCACGGAATTGGAAAAACCTATGACGGTTACTTTGGGTCTTGATTCTTCCCTTGAAGGATATGAAAATTACACAGTTGTGCGTCAACATAATGATGTGGTAGAGCAACTGGACACCAAGTATGATTCAAAGACAAATAGCATTACATTTGAAACAGATAAATATTCAACTTATGTAATTGCACATTCCGAGAAAAAGACACATGTTCATACGCCAATTGTCAAGAATATTAAAAAACCTACATGTAAAGATACAGGGTATACAGGAGATACTTATTGTGAAGAATGTGGAGAAAAAATAGCTACAGGCAAGACAGTGTCAAAAACGGAAAATCACAAATGGGATGACGGAAAGATAACAAAGGCTGCAACTGCGACAAAAAATGGTGTTAAAACCTACAAATGTACAGTGTGTGGTACCACAAAGACAGTTACTATTCCTGCAACCGGAATTCCGAAGGTAGGGACTAAGATTAAGGATACAAAGGGAACCGCTTTATATAAAGTAACTGGCAGTAATGCAAAGAATCCGACAGTTACCTATATCGGAATAAACAGCAGTACTACAAAGACAGTTACCATTCCTGCTACAATAACCGTGGATGGTGTTACTTATAAAGTAACAGCAATTGCGGACAGTGCCTTCAAGGGTAATAAGACCATAACCAAGGTGACGATTTCTAAGAATGTAACAACCATTGGCAAGAATGCATTTAATGGTTGTACGAAGTTAAAAACAGTAATTATTGGAAGCAGTGTAACATCCATTGGAGCAAATGCATTCAAGGGATGTAAGGTACTTACCAAAGTTACAATTCCAAGTAAGGTTACAACGATTGGCAGCAATGCATTTAGCGGCTGTACCAAGCTGGCAACCGTTACAATCGGAACCAATGTAACGAGTATTGGAGAAAATGCATTTAAGGGGTGCAGTGCACTTACAAAGATTACCCTTCCATCAAAGGTAACCAAGCTTGGTGCTACTGCATTTGATGGCTGTACCAAGTTAAAGACGATTACAATCAAATCAAAGAAGATGACCAGCAAGACAATATCTAAGAATGCATTAAAGGGCATCTCTACTAAGGCAACAATCAACGTCCCAAGCGGGAAGGCAAAGACCTATAAGACTTTATTCTGTAAGAGAGGATTAAGTAAGAAAGTTAAAGTGAAGTAATAGAACTTGTTAGAGAAAGTTGCTTTATTTGATAAAACTGGATAGTATATCATGACAATACTTATAGCGGGAAGCCTTATAAATCAAGGCTTCCCGTTTTGCGCGCTTGAAAAATGCCTGCTTGTTTTCAGCGTATTCTTGATTTCATTTGGACTGTTCAGAATAGCATTATTGTACTATGAATGAATGAGAAAGTGAACAGAAAAGTCGATGTTAGATAGAATGTTAAAGAATAGGCAAGTCCTGATTTTTTTGCTTCCCGAGTAGAATATTATTTGTATTTGTTGTAAAATATCTTCATCAATGGGCTTGGAGGTGTGTGTGGCAAATGGGAACAATCAGAAGCCAAACGCCTAATTTGATATGTAAAAGAGAGGAGAAATAGAAATGGCACTGGAACAATTTAGTGAAGGCATTGGAGATGTAGTTAGCAAAATGGGGAATCTTGTAAAACGTGCAGATCAAGCAGAAACAGACATTTATAATACATTTGCCAGACAACTGGGAGAGTGGAGTGAAATGCGGAAATTGCCACATACAGCAAGTCAGGATACAAAGTATTATTTAGAGTTGCAGAGTAAGAAAATGGATTCTATGGGAGTGACGGTAACAGAACAGTTAAAGGAGCGGAAACGTTCGTCAAATATTACCGGTTCTACCTTTGATGATCCTAAATATACAAGCCGCCGTTTGTTTAAAAGCTTTGGACGAAAAGTTACTTATTATCAAAACAGTAAAAAGAAATTAAAAAACAGTGATAATATTGTTTTGTACGAGATGGTTACCTCAGCAAAACAAGGACGGATTTCTCCGCATGAGTCGTATTGCTGCCCGAATTGTGGCGCGATTTCAACGATTGATGAACTGCAAAGTGGGTGTCCGTATTGTCAGACACGTTTTTTGATGTCAGACCTTTTTCCAAAGGTTACCAATTTTTTCCATTTACATGATTATGGTATGAGTTCCTCAGACCTTGGAAAGAAGTTCCTTATGTGGGCTTTGATCGGATTTCTTATAGGTATTCCCGCAGGATGTGTGAGAATGGTAAGTGGACTGGGACATGCAACAACCGCTGAAATGACAATGACAGCAGCGGGACATTTGATTTCTACACCATTTTTAGGAATTTTAGCTGGTATTGCCTTTTTTCTGCTTTTGACTGTAGGGCGCTTGATAATTGACAGTATCAGGGTTACTCCGATTCTTGCTAAGACGGCAACGACGAAGCAACGGTTAAATGCAATTATGAGACAGTATGATCCGTATTTTTCCTATGAATTTTTTGAAAGTAAGGTTCTTGCGTTGTTGAAAATTATGCTTTACTGTGATGAGAAAGAGAATCTTGCGGTGTATGCCGGTTCACAGCCCGCTCCGCGTTTTGATGTGGTGGATGCTGTTTATCGGGGAGCCATTGCTTTAAATGCATGCAATGTGCAGGATGGTAATTGCGAAATTGATTTGGATATCTATATGGATGATATTCACGTCAGAGAAGGAAAAATGAAAAGAAAAAATGATGTTTTCCATATGAAGCTGGTAAAAAATATCGGAACACCAACAGATCTTGGATTTTCCTTCAAGAAGGTTAACTGTCAATTCTGTGGTGCCAGCTTCGATGCAACAAGAGTAAAATGCTGCCCATATTGTGGTGGTGATTATGTATTGAAAAAGGACGATTGGGTAGTTACAAAAGTGGAAAAACGATAACTGTTTCGGATAGTCGGTATTTTTAGGAACTGTTTTGGATTGGCTGCATATTGCTTTCTTTTCTCCATTTTATCCGGATGGGATAGATTGATGAAGTATGTGCCATTTTCAAAAACGCTGCATTAAGAGATTGCGTGGAGTGAGAGGAGAGTACAGTTATGGGTAAAAAGTTAGTGGCACTGATTATAATATTATTTTTGGGAATGTTGATAGCAGGATGCGACGGAACCGGTTCTTTGAGTCAGAAAGAGGAAGAGTCTTTGATGGATTTTCTGGTCAATGAAAATTATATTGATGAGCAGGCAACGTTGTCTACAGATGGTGCGGGGGAAGGTGAGCTTCACAATTACTATAGCGATGTCTCTGTAGATGGAAAAGATTGTATTCTATATGTTAAGCAGGCAATCAGAGAAGAGGATTATCGTGTTTTTGATGTTTCCATTAAGGATAGCGAAGAAAATGTAATAAACTGTTTTTGTGTGAGAATAGACAGGAAAACAGGGGCAGCATCTCTTTATGAGCAATCACAATAGTAACGGAATTGTGGTGCTATATGGCCCGCTGATTCAGATGTATTTATGAAAGAATATGCAGAATTTGAAAATATATAATAAATGGTCTTGACTCTGACGTTATGTAATAGTTTATGCTATGATTACCACAGAGAAAGAGGTGATTAAAATGATGACAGTACATGAAGTCAGCAAAATATCGGGAGTAAGTATACGTGCTCTCCACCATTATGATAAGATTGGACTTTTGCCGGCCACAGAAGTTACAAATGCCGGATACCGCCTGTATGACGATACAGCACTGGAGCGGTTACAGCATATTTTGCTATTCAAGGAACTGGAATTTTCACTGAAAGAGATTAAGAATATTCTGGACAGTCCGGATTTTGACCGGAATAAGGCATTAGAACAGCAGATTCATCTGCTGGAACTTCGTAAGGAGCATTTGCAGAATCTGATTGATCTTGCCTGTGGAATAAAAACGATTGGAGTAAAAAGAATGAATTTTGAAGCATTTGATACAAGAAAAATTGATGAATATGCTGAGCAGGCAAAAGCATCTTGGGGAAAGACGGCAGCGTATAAGGAATATGAACAGAAATCAGCAGGGCGAAGCAAGGAGGAGCAGCAGATGATTAATGTTAAAATGATGGAAATATTTGCCGAATTTGGCAAAATAAAAAATCAGAGCCCTGACAGTAAAGAAGCTATTGGTTTGGCAAAGAAATTGCAGGATTTTATTACGGAGCATTTCTATACCTGTACGGATGAGATACTGCTTGGGCTTGGAGCAATGTATGCGGGTGGTGGTGATTTTACTACCAATATCGATAAGGTAGGTGGGGAAGGAACCGCGGAGTTTGCAGATAAAGCAATTCAAGCCTATTGCGGGAAATAGAAATATCCGGTATGCGTGTATAGAGCTTGTTGGGCAGATTTGTTTTCGGGAGAAATATTTTGATTGTGGGATTATCATGCAAAAGGAGATGTTAATTGTCTGTGTTAATCAGGTTGCTGTAATATTTTGTTTTTCCAGACAAAACATCATCATAGAAACTTTGTTTCCAGTCGATGTAATCGATACAGTCCTGAACCTGTTTTAATTGCTCTAATAGAGCATTGCGTTTGATGTCAAGAATTGCTTTTCGTTCCGGAATAGTAGATTCTCCTGCAAGGCAAAGATTGATGTATTCTTTCATTTCAGAAATACTCATGCCACAATTTTTAAGACAGTTTAAACTTTTAATCCAGGAAATATCTCTTTCGTCAAAGATACGGCGATTATTTTTGTCACGCTTGACATTGGGAACAAGTCCCTGATTGCAGTAAAATTTCAGTGTTTCATATGGCAACTGTGTTTGCTCACAGGCTTGTTTCATCGTAAACATATTTT
>JBJEMQ010000336.1:0-5803 GCA_051879755.1 Coprococcus sp.
AAGGCTTGCTGCAAATCTTATTGCCCATGATGGCACAGACATATCTGCATCATATGTTTTAAATAATTCGACTACATCGTCAGGCACCTGAGCCAATGTTCCACCCTTTACAGGCTCCATAACAATAACAGGTTTTCCATGCTTTACCGCTGTCTCATAGCACTTTCCTGATTGTATTCCCTCGCTGTTCCAATCCAGATAATTAATCTGAAGCTGGACAAATTCCATCTCAGGGTGCTCTGTAAGCACCTTATCCAGTAATTCTGCATTATCATGAAATGAAAAACCAATATGCTTTACAAGACCTTTCTCTTTCTTATCCATAAGCCAGTTAAAGCAATCCAGTTCCTGATATATCTTGTAGTGGTCTAAACCTACATCATGAATCAGATAATAGTCAAAATAATCCACACCCGTCTTTTCAAGCTGTGTATTAAATACCTTATCCCTGTCTTCCTTTGTTTTTATAAAGCCGGCATGAAGCTTTGTTGCAAGTGTATAGCTGTCTCTCGGATGTCTTTTTACAAGTGCTTCCTTTACAGCATTTTCACTGTTAAATCCGCAATACATCCATGCTGTATCAAAATATGTAAACCCATTTTCGATGAAGCTGTCTACCATTTTTTTGGTCAGTTCTATATCAATACTCGCCGCATCTTCAGGGTTTGTAAGCGGTAGTCTCATAAGACCGAATCCGAGCTTTTTTTCTCCAAATATCATTGTCTTTTCCTCCAATTTATCCATAACAGTTCTACAGTAATATTAGTTAATATTATAGCTCGGATAAAGCGCAGCCGTAAATACTTTTTCTGCACTCTTTATTATATATTGGCATTCAATGTAAGGTGTATGTTCAAGTTCTGTATATCTGTCATAAATTTTTTTTACTATTGCCTTTATATTAGGAGGATATTGAGTTTTTGGGGTAGTATGTGATGTCATAATGAACTCCCGCCATATCATCTGATGCATCTCTTTTTCGTATTTTTTATGTGTCTTCATCCCATATGCATAATCATCACTATGTGGATATGTTAATGAATCTGCAAGATAATGTAATAGTACACCAAGTATAAAACTGCTTTTATATTTGCTTTTATGACGTTTTTTCAGATAGCTGCTATGCTTATTTACTCTTTTTTTTGCATTACTGCAAATATGCCCCTGCAGGTTTTTTCTTTTTACTGCGCCCTTTACATATGACGGAAGCCATATGTCAGGCATTATGTTTCCAAGCAAAAACAGCTTTTCCTGCAAGGGTGTAAAGCTGTTTTCATTATTATTTAACAGATATTTTCCTAATGCCAGATGATCCTTTGTTTCCATACATAACCTCCATACAGAATATGCTTTCAGAAATATCCGGATTCACCTGTCTGAAAAAGCTAATTTATCCCTGTCAGAAACAATTCCGCACATTTCCGTTATGTATTTATTGTCTCAAATAATCTGTTATTTATTCTATTGTCTATTCTAATTCTCTGTATGAATTATATCTGCTGTCATGCCACCGGTAACAGTCAGCAAATCCTGTGGTGAAATAAATATCTGCTCTCCCAGTCTGCCACCACTAATTATTATTTCTTCATGGTCCAATGCACTCTCATGTATGATTACCGGATATTTCTTTTTCATACCTATAGGTGTACATCCGCCTCTGATATAACCCGTAACACGATTGATGTCCTTGACCGGAAGCAGTTCAATATTTTTTTCTCCTGCTGCCTTTGCTGCTTTCTTGAGATTCAACTCCTTATCAACGGGAAGAACAAAAACAAAATATCCTCCGCTCTTTCCTATGGTTACAATTGTTTTAAATGATATATCATAACTCTGTCCTAATTGGTCTGCAATATGCACACCATCAACAAATTCCTGACACTCATATTGATTGAGCCTGTATGGAATCTTATTCTGCTCCAGAATCCTCATAGCATTTGTCTTTGTTTCTTTTCCCATAATTAATATAACCTTCTTTCAATACATCATATGTATGACCAGATTATATCCTATTCTTACTTAAATCTCAATTATTCCTTAAATATCTCGCCGTGATTGTTTTCCCGTTTTCCTTCATTTGCTTTGGTGTTCCGGTAAATACCACCTCGCCACCGGCAGTTCCTCCATCAGGTCCAATATCTATTATATAATCTGCCATTTTCATGACATCAGTATTATGCTCAATTACAATTACAGTATTACCTTTCTGAATCAGATTATCAAGCAAAGTCATAATGCTCTTTATATCTGATGCATGAAGTCCCGTAGTCGGTTCATCCAATACATATATATTACCCTTATTATGAAGCTCCTTTGCAAGCTTAACACGCTGCCTTTCACCACCACTTAATGTAGAAAGCGGCTGTCCAAGCGACAGATAAGGAAGACCTGTTTCAAGAAGTGCATCAAGATATTTCTTTATCTTGCGGTTATCTGCAAAAAAGTGTGATGCATCCTCTACACTCATATTTAATACATCTACTATACTCTTTCCGTTATATGTGCATTCCAGTGCCTCACTGCTGTATCTGCTTCCGCCACAATATTCACATTCTGTTGTAACCGGCTCCATAAACACAAGCTCTGTCGTGATTAAACCTCTTCCTTTACATACAGGACATGCACCTTTGCTGTTAAATGAGAAAAGTGATGCTTCTTTACCTGTTGCCCCTGCAAAAACCTTACGGATTTCATCAAAAAATCCAAGATAAGTACATGCTGTTGAACGTCCTGTAGCTGTAATGGCACTCTGATCTACTAAGACCACTTTATCTTCATACTGTTTTGCAAATACATCCCGAATCAAAGTAGACTTTCCTGAGCCTGCAACACCTGTTACAACAGTAAGTACACCTAAAGGAATATCTATATCAATATTCTTCAAATTGTGAAGCTTTGCCCCCCTGATTGGAAGGAAGCCTGTCGGTTTTCTTGGATTCTCCTTAACCTGTATAATTTCTTTCATCGCTTTTCCGGTTATTGTTCCGCTAAGAAGCAATGCCTCATAACTCCCCTGAAAAAGAATCTGTCCGCCATTTTTACCTGCCAGTGGTCCTACATCGATTATTTCATCCGCGATGCTTATGATATCCTTATCATGCTCTACAACAAGTACTGTATTTCCTTTGTCTCTTAAGCTTTTTAACAGTCTTGACATACGATGGACATCTCTTGGATGCATACCTGTACTAGGCTCATCAAAGATATAAATCATTCCTGTAAGTGAACTTCCCATGTACCGTACAAGCTTTAATCTCTGCGCCTCTCCGCCGGAGAGTGTGGAAGATTCCCTGTTCATACTAAGGTAAGGCAGTCCTATATCAATCATTCTGTCAAGAGATGCTATAAGTGTCGCTGTCATAGACTCTGCCCTTGCATCTGTAATCATTGCCAGTTCCTCTCGGAGTCTGGAGAATTCCATCTCACACATATCCACTATATTATATCCATTAATACAGCATGACAACGCTTCAGGATTAAGCCGTTTTCCTTTACAATCCGGACAAATTGCTTCTTCCATGTACATATTAATTTTTTTCAGGGTATTATCATTCTGCTCATCCGGTCCTTTCATCAGACAAAGTCTTTTAAACTGATTATATACACCTTCAATTTTCTTATCAATACGCTCACCGCCTTTTGTCCGGCTTCCATACAGAAGAATGTTCTGTTCCTCTTCCGACAAATCTTTCCATTTTTTATTTACATCAAACAAATCGTCTCTTCTATATAGTTTCCAGTAGTATTTGCCGGGGCCAAATGCCGGCAGATTAAAAATTCCTTCTTCATAAGACTTGTCCTCATTAATCAGTTTATGAATATCAAGCTCCATCACCTTACCAATACCTGCACAGGTTTTGCACATTCCATTCGGATTATTAAATGAAAAATAAGATGCCGGACCAATCTTTGGTGTACCAATTCTTGAAAACAAAACTCTCAATGTTGAATACATATCACTTATAGTTCCAACTGTCGACCTGGCATTTCCACCAAGTCTGCTCTGGTCAATGACTACGGAAGGATTCAGGTTATCAATATATTCTACATTTGGTCTTTCGTATTTCGGAAGTCTTCCACGAATCCATGCCGAATATGTCTCATTCATCTGGCGCTGGCTTTCCGCTGCAATCGTATCAAATACAATACTTGATTTTCCGGAACCGGAAACTCCGGTAAATACGACTATTTTATTTTTTGGAATCTCAAGGGAAATATTCTTTAGATTATTCTGCTTGAGACCTTTAATGACAATTCCCTTATCTTCCACCTTTTTCACCTCTTTCTTACCGGAATCTGTATTTCAGA
This sequence comes from Coprococcus sp., assembly GCA_051879755.1. Taxonomy (GTDB): domain Bacteria; phylum Bacillota; class Clostridia; order Lachnospirales; family Lachnospiraceae; genus Coprococcus. The sequence continues at coordinate 4,309 of JBJEMQ010000336.1, forward strand.
AAGCCATTCTGCTTCACTTTCTTTATTCCACACACCATCAATATAATTTTCACGAATGTTGCCACATATTTCATATCCATTTTCCTCAATATAATTTAAAATAATTGCATATGTCCGTGGAAAATCATTATAAGAACCTTTATGAAAAATACATGCAGCCTGGATTTCAGGAAATTCTTTGAATTTCAAAATCTCCGAATCCTCTTTTCTTTCTTTAACTGCTTCGCAGGTTTCAACCAGAATCTGTTCATCTCTATATCCCGGTTCCAGATAATTGGTAAAACAATATTCCGGAATAGCACACTCGCAGCCAAGTCTCTCCATCTCCGCTCCCATGAATGGCATAATTTCAAATAGCGCATCATATGAATTAATCCGTTTTTGCATGGTTGCAGCAGTCACCGCAGAAATCGTTTTTATTAAAACAGGTGCCTCCAATGAACTTTTTCCATCTGACATATACCCATCAATTACTGCAATCTGCTTTGTAAGCTCTGCTATTTTTGCCAAAATCTCTGCCCTTTTTCTGGAAAGAAACGTGCTCTCATCCGCCCCATGCTTTAACTGCATGATATCCTCCAAAGTAAATCCTGCCTGCTTTAGCGCAGATATCTGATGGAGTTCTGCCATCTGGTTCATAGTATAATACCGGTATCCATTTTCCTCATCCACGTATGCCGGTGTAAGAAGCCCCTGCTCTTCATAAAAACGTAATGTTTTTACAGTAATATGGTTCATCTGTGCAAACATTCCTATCTTGTATAATCGGCTATTTTCTTTTTCTTTACAACAACTGTCTTTTTCACTCATTTTCATATATAGTCACCTCTGCCCTTTTGATAAATTCTGGCATGTTCAGTTATCTTTAGCCTGCCATAAATGGATTTTACATTCTCCCCTTATGGGGAGAGTCAAGCAGAAATTAATACTTTTTTTCATACAAGCTGTCATCTTAGCTTTTCAGAACATACAATCATCTGAATACTATTATTTGTATATGGATTGCCTTCCTCATCAGCAAAGACCTTCTCCACCTGCATTCCCAATGATTTCATTATATTTTGAATTTCCTGATATGTATATAGTCTTGTAGGATTGCCATACTCCATCTCAACTTTTGGCAATATATTTCCATACATATAATCTAACTGACCATACAACATGGTCTTTGTTTCCGAATTCCACTGAAAGCCGGACAAAGTAAGACCTTTTTCTCCTTCATCCCACATCTTGCACGGGAAATGACTATTGGCATAATCACCACTCATAATGTCCATATAATGCTTTCCTCCCGGTTTTAATGCCCTTGAAATCACCTTAAAGCTTTTATAATTTTCCTCTTCGTTCTCCAGATAACCAATTGCACCATCTGCCATATTTAGAACAACATCAAATTCATTTTCATAAGTGACCTCTCTGATATCACTTTGTATGAAGTGCGCCGGATAATGATGCTTCTGTGCCTGCGTATTTCCATATTCTACATATTCTTCCG
>JBJEMQ010000337.1:0-5801 GCA_051879755.1 Coprococcus sp.
TGCAAAGCTGGAGTACAGAGGTTACGACAGTGCAGGAATTGCTCTTTTAAATGATGATGATACACTGATTATTAAGAAGAAGGCTGGAAGGGTAGACGATTTGCGTCAGCTCTGCAGCGATAAGGAATATGCAGCTACATGTGGTATAGGCCATACAAGATGGGCAACACATGGTGGAGTTACTGATATAAATGCCCATCCGCATAAATGTGGCAATGTAGCCCTTATTCATAATGGCATTATTGAAAATTATGCTGATATAGTAAGGGAATATGGACTGGCTGACAAACTTGTTTCCGAGACGGATACCGAGGTTGTTGCAGCACTTCTTGATACGTTATATGAGGGAGATCCTATATATACTATCAGAAAGGCTGTTAAAGCAATTGCAGGTTCATTTGCATTGTGTATTATGTTTGCAGATAAACCCGGAATTATATATGCAGTAAGAAATGTAAGTCCTATGGTTGCAGCTTATAGTGAGGATGGAGCAATTATTGCTTCTGATCTTACGGCTGTTATATCATTTTCAAAGGAATATTTTGTGGTACCGGAGTATCATATACTTACATTGTCTGAAAACGGTATAAAGGTAGAGGATATGAAGGGCAATGTAGTTACTCCTAAGATGATGGAGATTACATGGGATATTACAGCGGCCCAGAAGGGCGGTTATCCTCATTTTATGCTTAAAGAGATATATGAACAGCCTGAGGCACTTCGCAATACAATAACACCACGTATAGTAAATTCACTTCCTGATTTTACTGAGGATGGCATTGATGATGAGGTATTTAAGAATCTCAACAGCATAACTGTAGTTGCCTGCGGTACTGCAATGCATGCAGGAATGATAGGTAAAGCCATGATAGAATCAGAGCTTAAGATACCTGTAAATGTAGAGATTGCTTCGGAATTCAGATATAAGGAACCGCTTATAGACGATAAGACTCTTGTAATTGTCACATCGCAGTCCGGCGAAACTATTGATACTTTAGAGGCACTGCGGCTTGCAAAGAGATGTGGCTCGAAGGTTCTTTCCATAGTAAATGTAAAGGGATCAACAATAGCAAGAGAAAGTGATTATGTGTTGTATACACATGCAGGTCCGGAGATTGCCGTTGCAAGTACAAAGGCATATTCAGTCCAGATGGCAGCCATGTATCTTATAGGGTGCAGACTGGGACTTGTTAAGGGTATATATACAGAAGAACGCGCTAAGGAATTTATAAGACAGCTTCTTGACGTGATTCCTGTTATTGAGGAAACACTTAAACAGGCAGATAAGGTAAAGGATGTAGCAAACTTTATAAAAATGGCACCAGACGCTTTCTTCATAGGAAGAGGCATTGATTATACACTTTCTCTGGAGGCTGCGCTTAAGCTTAAAGAGATATCATATGTTCATGCTGAAGCATATGCAGCGGGGGAGCTGAAGCATGGAACTATAGCACTTATTACAGAGAATGTTCCTGTTATAGCACTTGCTACACAGGAGGCTGTATATGGCAAGATTATTTCTAATATAAGAGAGGTAAAGGCCAGGGGTGCGTATGTCATACTTATTAGTATGGATGATAGGGTTGAGGATGCAGATATATGTAATAAACATATTCGTATTCCGAAGCAGGAAGGCTTGTTTACCGTTTTTTCGGCGGCTGTTATCCTGCAACTGATTGCATACTACACGTCTGATGCAAAAGGACTTGACGTAGATAAGCCTCGTAATCTGGCAAAGTCAGTTACGGTGGAGTAATTAGCTACGAATAATTATATTCGGAGGTTATGTTTATGAACGCAGAGCAGATGTATTTATGTGATGAATATAAGTTATATTTTAAAATTGAAGATGATGTAGATGTGTTGCATAACGAGATAGAGTTATATAATACTTCGTTTGTAGGAAATAACAGCTTTTGCCATGAAGAATATATAGATGGGCAAAGAGCGTTAGTTTATTCCATGCCTGCCATGATTACCATGAATCAGTTTATTACGAAGAAAATTCATAAAGATGAATTGCTTGATATCATGTTTAGTATAACTGATCAGCTTATGTATCTTAAGGCAAACGAATTATCTATCGGTAAGGTTATATTAAGCACGGGATATATGTACATCGATCTTAATAATATGGCTGTACAGATGGTATTTCTTCCTATCGATAAGCAGATGGACAAATGTAATATGGAGAAATTTGTCAGGGAACTCATAAGCCATCTGACATTTGCAAATAAAAAAGCATCTGACTGCGCGTATGAGCTTATAAAGTATTTTGATCATAATAAGGTATTTTATTTGTCAGAATTTTATAAGTTCATTATAGATTTCAAAAATGATAACATTGCTCATCCTGAGGATGAGAGGGAGCTTTTGGAGCAAAAGAAAGCTTCTGCACGTATTGAAGTTGCTGAGTCTGTGTCTTCAGGTTCGGCTTTTAAGCTGGCAAAGGAGAAAAGGGACTATTCAGAAAATGATATTGGCTTTGATGATGCTGATGATGATTCTACTACAGTCCTTACCGGTATTTCCAGAAGTAAGGGAGGTCCTGTTATAATAAGGACAAAGACAGGAGAGAGGATTCGTATAGATAAGCCGATTTTCTGTATAGGAAAATCAACGCAGGGAGTTGATTATCAGATTGTTGACAATAATTCAGTAAGCCGCCGTCATGCATATATAATAAATGTAAATGGTGTATATTATCTGAGAGATAACAAATCTACTAACCATACATATCTTGGCGGTAAGCTTATAAACAGCGGTACAGATATGATGCTCATAGATGGAAGCCGATTTAAGCTGGCTAATGAAGAGTTTACTTTTAAAGAGAAATAGAATAGCAAAAAAACAATAACAGCCTGTTGGCTGTTATTGTTTTTTGCTATTCTTCACTCGCTGCTTCCGGAAGAGCCTGTTCTTCTAGTGCCAGCATGGCAGCGTCCAGTCTGGCCAGGTCATTATTATCTATATAGTAATATTCTCCGTCATCAATCATCTTAACAGATACTGTTATCGGCTCGGCATATTCCATATTTGAAGTTTTTGAACTCAATATATCAGCGATACCTTGAGCAAATACTTCTTCATAATCTTCTTTTGTATAATTATTATATTTTCCTTCGCTTACATTTTTGTTAAATGTATCAATGTACTGGAATACTTCATCATATGCCTGATTAAGAATATTAAGAGGATATACAGTAACATCCACATAATATTCAGAGCCTTTCTTATATGCTTCAGATACTTCATACTTTGTTTTGCTGTAGATATCTACGGCAAGCTTTTTGTAAGTATCATTTATGGTAACTGATTTTGCATTGTCTAAAGAATAATGGGTGATAAGCTGGTTTGCAAGATAAGTGATGCAGTCCTCATACATATTTACAGCATCAGATTCTTTTCCGCCGCTTTCATTTATATAATCATCAAAATCTCCTTTGTAGTTAACATCAAGAAGGTTTTGTATATATGTCTGATAAGCTGTTTTTTTCTTATGGATACAGCCTGTGAGTGAAGAAATAATTATAACCAAAATTAGAACGAGTGATATAAGTCTGCTCTTGTGTTTCATGTAAAAATACCCCCATACATGCATTTATTTATATTTGTAAAATTTCATCTGCAAACAGCATGTATAACAAAAAGTATATCATCTTATTGACAAATGAAATATTTTGTATTATACACAATCAAAATACAATATAACATACTTTTCAATCTTTGCAACCAAAAAACTGAAAAATATCTGTGCAAACGAAAGTATGTGTGATATAATAGGCGAAGTAAAATGACTTTTTATTTGGAGGGATTATTGTGGCAAAGGATAGTGATATGATGACAGAGGCATTTAAAACAGTAAAATTTGGTGGTTATGATAAGAATTCAGTAGATTCTTATATCGCAGATATGAAGTCAGCTCATGCAAAAGAGGTTGAAGAGCTTAAGGATAATGTTAATAAGCTTAGTGAGGCTGTGCTTAGTCTTAAGACTATGAGAGAAGTTAATATGAATGAGTCTAACAAGACTATAGATGGACTTAAAGCGGCAAATGCTGATTATGAAGCTGAGATAGCATCTCTCAAGGAACAGCTTAATGCTTATAAGGAGAAAGAGTATGAGTCAGCAGGAAGATATGAGTCTATATCCAGAACTCTGCTTGAGGCAAGAGAAAGTGCTGATTTGCTTGTTAAACAGACAACTGAGCAGTGCCAGCAGCAGGAAGCTGAGACTAAAGCAAGATGTGAGGCATTAGAGCAGGAGACTACAGACAGATGTAATAAACTTCAGACAGATACAGACATCAAGTGCCAGCAGATGTATGACCAGACAGAGGCAACCTGCAATAATTTGAAAGAACAGGCGTACAGCGAAAGTGAGAGAACAAGAAATAAAGCTCATGAGGCAGCAGAAACATTAACTGCCAAGACAGAATATGAGTGCAGGACAATGAAAGAAAATGCAGAGAATGAGGCTGAGAATATAGTAAATACAGCTACTGATGAAGCTTATCGCCTCAGAATGAATGTTAAGAGAGAGTGCGAAAGTGTAAGTAAGTATATGTCCGACCTGCTTTCATCACTTGATGGCGTTGTTGCAGCATGTTCTTCTACAAAAGAAGTTGCTGATAAGGCATTTACCGGACTTAAGAGTAATGTTGCAGATACTTCTGAATCAGAGGATGCTCAATAAATAATGAATGCTTATATTGATTTATTACATAAAACTTTTCTATGTTTCATAGAAAAGTTTTATGTGTATATACAATAGTATATACGGAAAAAGGTCCGTGGGACCTTTTTTATATATACCAAAGTATACAGAAGATATTGGGGGAGGTGCTTTTGTATGGCTGTTGGTATACATTTTGGATACATATACATTTATTTGATAAAGGTTTAGATGAGGTATAATAGTGGAAATCAGCAAATTAAAGAATTATTCCGATTTTTTAGGTATTATAGAGTATCCGGCAGTTTTATTCTGCGATGATGGTGAAGTACTTGGAATAAATAATATGGCTGTAAAGATAATGGGCAGTGAAGTAGAGACTATTACTATGGAGCCGGATAAGTTTATGCTGAGTGATGATTTCTGGGATATACTTTCTCAGAAAAAGTCGATTATATGGCATAGGTTAGGACTTGTTGTAAATTCTAAAGAAACATATGTTACAAGTGGTTTTGTAAATCAGTTCGAATACGATGGCAAAAAAGCATACATGGTTCTTTTTGAATTGCGTTCAGATGTATCTATAGGAAGTGTGAGCCTTGAGAGAATTATAAATCATGTAGGTCTTATTGCTCTTTATTTGTATAAGCCGGACAGGGTATGGAAGACCAGATATATATCTAAGAACATTTCTGAATATGGATATACGGAGGGCGGATTTTATAAAGGACTGCTTGGACTTTCTGATATACTTGTTAAGAGTGATTATGACCTGCTTATAGGGCAGTTATATAAGGCAGATAATACAGGAAATGATGATTTTGAGATGGAGGTTCGTATTGTTGCTGCGAATAAATCTATAAGGAAAGCAAATCTTAAGTGTCATATCGTAAGAACTTCCGGGGGAGAAGCGGACGGTATTGAATTTCTGTTTATAAAGAGTGGACAGCCTGATTTTGATGAGCAGCAGAATGCATATATTCTGTCGGCGATGAATAAAATCAAGAGCTTTGTTCTTGTACAGCGGTTTGAATCAGGAAGAACAAAGTTTGAGTATATAACTCCAAATGCAAAGAATATGGGAATTAATATAGAGGCATTGGAGCAGGGAAATAAGCTGATAGAAG
>JBJEMQ010000338.1:0-5787 GCA_051879755.1 Coprococcus sp.
GATTCTATAGCTGTTCCAAATGATACAACAAACGAGGCACGTGCATTACTGCTTCTTCAGGATAATGGTATAATTAAACTTAAGGAAGGCGCAGGACTTACAGCTACAGTAAATGATATCGAGGAAAATCCTCATAATGTTAAGATAGTTGAGCTTGAGGCTGCACAGGTAGCAAGAGTTGCAGGTGAGACAGAATATGTAGTCCTCAATGGAAACTATGCACTTGAAGCAGGTTTTTCAGTTGCCAAGGATGCACTTGCATATGAGAAGGCTGATTCAGAAGCAGCAAAAACATATGTAAATATTATAGCTGTTAAAGAAGGTAATGAAAATAATGAGGGTATACAGGCTCTTGTTGATATATTAAAGTCTGATGAAATAAAGAATTATATCAATGAGACATATGATGGAGCAGTAATTCCATTTGAATAAAAAAATAGGGCAGGCCGGTAAGTGAGCCTGATATGAAATATGTTTTGAGACTTCATTCATGAGAGTGGGGTCTCTTTTATGTTAGATAGAAAAATTATGACATAATAATCTCTATTGTTATATTGGAAAAATAATGATATATTATACAAGAGTTCTAAAATAATACCATTCGGAGGATGAAATATTATGTATATAACATGTTTAGATTTGGAAGGCGTATTAGTACCTGAGATTTGGATTGCATTTGCAGAAGCAAGTGGTATACCGGAGCTTAAGAGAACAACAAGGGATGAGCCTGATTATGATAAGCTTATGAACTGGAGACTTGGCATACTTAAGGAGCATGGTCTTGGGCTTAAGGAAATTCAGGAGACAATTGCAAAGATTGACCCTATTCCGGGTGCAAAGGAATTCCTTGATGAGCTTCGTTCTATTTGTCAGGTAATAATAATCAGTGATACATTTTCACAGTTTGCAGGTCCGCTTATGAAGAAATTGGGATATCCTACAATTTTCTGTAATGAACTTGTCGTAGCAGATGATGGGGAGATAACAGGATTTAAGATGCGTTGTGAGCAGTCGAAGCTTACTACTGTGAAGGCTCTGCAGTCTATCGGGTATGACACGATAGCAAGTGGTGACAGTCATAACGATCTGGGTATGATGTATGCAAGTAAGGCAGGCTTCCTCTTTAAGAGCACAGACCAGATTAAAGCTGATAATCCTGATCTTCCGGCTTTCGAGACATATGATGAGCTGATGGCAGCTATCAAAGAAGCAATAAAATAGAAATGTGGAGAACTCAAAATGAAGTATAAGAGTACAAATGAGTTAGACAGTATATTTTTAAATGATGCGCAGATAAAAGATTTTGAGATATCAGAGACGAATGATGTGCTCACTATTGCAGTAGAGGGTGCTGTTATAAAAGCAGACAATTCTCAAAATGAATTTTATACAGATAAATATACAGACCAAATGCAGATAAGGTTTATTAAGCCTGTTATAGAGGCTGTTCTTCTTGAAGGGCATAAATACTATGATGCAAATGGTAAACTTATTGAGCAGGTGCCTGATATTGTAATAGAAGAGTCAGAGTATATGAGGATAATCAGATTATTCAAGGAAAGCTGCATATTTTATGCAGGTACTCCGAAGGAAAAACTTGTTGAGAATTATGTAAGCTTGAAGACTCAGGGTATAACAGATGATATGAAGTGTTATCAGATGATTATAGATGTAGAAGAGGACTCATATGTTGTCAGCTTTTATTATGAGAAAGCTATAGCTGAATGGGAACATTTCCTGAATAAGGCAAATATAGAATAATATTGTTGATTCCGCTTATATGTCTAATATGATATATATTTACATAATGAGGAGGGCGCAGATGGCAAAGAGAATTAAAAGATATATCGCATATGTAGATGCATTACTGCAACGTGATGATCTTGATTTTAAAGAAGAAGCAGATAAGCATTTAAGACAAATAGGATTCTTTATGCATGAGCGTCTGATACATCTTATTGTAATGTTTTTATTTGCAATAGCAACAGTGATTACATGCCTTGTCTTTGTTGTAAGTGAACAGATAACGGTATTACTGCTTGCGATAGCGCTTATGGTTCTTCTTGTTCCATACATAAAGCATTACTATCTTCTTGAAAACAGTGTGCAGTATATGTATGAACAGTATGATAAAATGATGGAAAAGTCAGGCTGTGAAGCATTTAAAAATGAAGAAAAATGCGATGAGAATTAAGTTTTTTATGTAACAACAGACAGATGCCCCAATATATGGGATGAAGAGAAATGGAGGCAATATGTTTAATCTTGTAATGGGAATTATTATGGTGGGTGTGGGCTGCATATGCCTTGTATGGGCCTTCTTCAGTAAAACTATGGCAGTTCAGATTTTCTTTGGCTGTGCTATGATGATATTTGGTATAGTTGAGATAATCAGGTCAAAATCAATACGAAACAGAAAAAAAGCTGCAAGGAACAGAGAGTTTGATGCTTATATGATGATGGCACAGCAGATGGGTGTAGTTGTAAATCCAATTACAGGAGAAATCGTGTCAAAGGAAAATTCTTCAGAAAAAGAAGATGAAAATAAAAAGGAAATAGAAGAGTCCGGACAGGAAAAAACTTTATAGAGATTTAAATGTAACAGGAAATACAGAGAGATTGTTGATGGCAGCCTCTCTGTATTTGTCTGATATACTAATTTGAAATTTACTATTTCAGTGTAGAAAAATTGTATTCTGAGTAATTCTGACCATTGTCTGTCGAGTGATATATCTTTCCATCCTGAACATCAAGATAGAAATCACCTATTTTTGAGTTTTCGTTGAGTGTATTGTCATGAAGCTCAAAATGATATCCCTGTTTGCCCGATGTATATTCGGTAAGGTCTTTATCATTATTTCGAACTTCATATTTGTTGTTGCTTGCCGGAAGTTGTTTCATGAAATGGTCATAGGCATCATCATATGTGTTAAAAACTCCGGAAACTGCATCTCCAACACCATTAGCTACATCATCTACAGCATTACCAACATCATCGATAGCGTTGCCAATATCATTGCCTATATTGCTTCCACTGGTATTACCATTATTGTTTCCGCTATTTCCATTGTTCCCATTATTTGCACCATTATTATTTCCGGTGCCTTCCTGGGTGGTATCTGCAGAATTGTTAGTCTCTGTTGAACTTGAATTGGTGTTGTTGTTGGCATTATTGCCTCCGCATGCCGCAAGAGAGCATAGCATAACTGCACAAATACATAAAGCAATTATTCTTTTCATATTATTATCTCCTTATATAAAATTTAAAGTAACTATTCTAAGGTTAATCCTGAAGTGATAAGGTTTCCTTTTAAACAGTTACAATTTATATCTGTATTATGAGTAACTAATTAGATAAATATTCATATTATAAAAGATTTTAAATATATTATAATAATGATATATAGGTGACAATTAATGAAGCAAAGGGAAATTATCACAGAGTTTAATAACATGATAGGAAAATATTGGCAGATGTTTATTATAGTTTCGTCGATATTGGTTTTTTTCTTTTTTATTTGCTATTACATGCTAAGTCATGGAAAATGGGGCTTTTATATGGAAACACAAGAAGAGATGCTTGCAGAGACAGGTGGAACAATAGAAAATAAAGATGGAAAAAGGGCATATCTTACGTTTGATGATGGACCATCAGAGAATACGATGGAGCTTCTTGATGTGTTGGATGAATGTAATGTAAAAGCAACTTTTTTTGTAATAGGAAGAGATGAATCATATTATGACTGCTATAAAGCTATCGTAGACAGAGGTCATGTACTCGCACTCCATTCATTTACACATGATTATAATAATATATACAGCTCAAAAGACAATTTCGCGAAGGATATTGAGGAATTAAAGAAATTATTGTATGATGTAACAGGAGTTAATGCAGTCTATTACAGGTTTCCGGGAGGAAGTTCGAATTCTGTATCCAAGGTTCCTATGAGTGAGCTGATTGATTATGTAAATGACCAGGGATTAATATATTTTGATTGGAATGCATTAAATAGCGATGCGGTTTCGGGAAATCTGCCACCGGAGCAGCTGGTGGATAATATAATGAAGGATGCCATAAAATATGATGATGTCGTTATATTAATGCATGATCTTGGAAACCGACATACAACTGTAGAATCTATTCCGTTGCTTGTAGATACATTGAGAAAGGCAGGATATGAGATATTGCCTATAGATGAGAATACACCACTTATAAGGCATCACATATCATAAAAAGGTGTTTGAAATGACAAATGAAGAGGCATGGAATTATATAGAAGAAATAAATAAGGCAGGAAGTGTTCCGGGACTTGATAATATCAAAGAACTGCTTTGCAGATTGGATAATCCTCAGGACAGGCTCAAGGTGGTTCATGTAGCAGGAACAAATGGAAAAGGTTCTGTATGTGCTTTCCTGGAAGGAATTCTTATTGATGCAGGATATAGAGTTGGAAGATATATATCACCTACTATATTCTCGTACTTTGAACGTTTTCAGATAAATAAGAAATATATGTGCGAAGATGATTTTAGATGCATATTAGAAAAAGTTAAAAATATATCTGACCAGATGGTAAAGGAAGGGTATGCCAGACCTACGGCGTTTGAGACGGAAACAGCTGTTTCGTTTTTGTATTTTTTAGATAACAATGTTGATATTGTACTTCTTGAAACAGGTATGGGGGGCTTAAAAGATGCGACAAATGTATGCCGAAAGCCATTGTGTACTATTCTGACAAGTATAAGCATGGACCACATGAATTTCTTTGGAGATAATATATATGATATTCTTAATGAAAAGCTCGGAATAATAAAACATGATGTGCCTTGTGTGTCTGATAATATGACAAATGAAATGAAAAGAATATGGTTTGATAAATGTGAAGAAATGCACTGCCCTCACATAATGTTAGATATGGAGAAGATAAGTGTGACAGAAAACACATTGGATGGAGTAAAATACATTTATAAAAATAAAGAATATGCTATATCAATGATAGGGAAAAATCAGATAAATAACAGCATTTTAGCAATTGAAGCGGCGAATGTACTAAAAAAACAGGGATATGATTTGGATTATGTGAATGTGTATAATGGGTTATATAATACAAATTGGAAAGGCCGTTTCCAGAAAATTTCTGATAATCCGTTGATTTATGTTGATGGTGCACACAATGAAGGCGGATGGTCGGCATTGAAAGATAACATACAGACATATTTTGAAGGAAGAAAACTTATATATGTGTGTGGTGTTTTAAAGGATAAGGAATATAAGAAGATGTTAGATATTCTTTCACCATATTCTGATTATTTTATAGCAGTAACACCTGATAGCCCACGGGCTTTGCCTAAAGAATTGCTGTCAGAATATGCTTCGGATTATATAGAGAACACTTGTAGCTGTGAGTTGAATGAGGCATTGGATAAAGCTTGTGAAATTGCAGGCCGGCTTGAAAATCCTGTTATTTTGGTATATGGCTCTTTATCATTTATAGGACCTGTTATAGAAAGGTATGGGAAATGAAGATGGACAAAATAAATGCAATATTAAATAATCATGAATACAGGTCGTATATAAATAAAATAAAAGAAAATGAAACTGATAGAAGATTCTGCTGCCATGGTATAGAACATTGCCTTGATGTAGCACGAATAGCTTATATCATTAATCTTGAGGAGAAGCTTGATATTAAAAAGGAACTTATATATGCGGCTGCGCTGCTTCATGATATAGGCAGGGCAGATAAGTCAGATGCCGGAAAAAATCATCATGAGCTTAGTTGTATT
>JBJEMQ010000339.1:0-5756 GCA_051879755.1 Coprococcus sp.
GTATGGTTGTAGTTGATGATACAGTTAAAGCTGCAGTTGATGCTATGAAAGATGGAGATGTTATTCTTTTGGAGAATACACGTTTCCGTGCAGAAGAGACTAAGAACGGAGAGGCATTCAGCAAGGATCTTGCTTCTATCTGTGATGTTTTCGTTAACGACGCATTTGGTACAGCTCATAGAGCTCATTGTTCAAATGTTGGTGTTGCAGGTCTTGTTGATACGGCTGTTGTTGGATACTTAATGCAGAAGGAAATTGATTTCCTTGGAAATGCTGTTGAGAATCCGGTAAGACCATTCGTTGCTATTCTTGGTGGAGCAAAGGTTGCTGATAAGCTTAATGTTATTTCAAATCTTCTTGAGAAGTGTGATACTCTTATAATCGGTGGTGGTATGGCTTATACATTCCTTAAGGCTAAGGGTTATGAGATTGGTAAGTCACTTGTTGATGATACAAAGATTGATTATTGTAAGGAAATGATGGAAAAGGCTGAAAAGCTTGGAAAGAAGCTTCTTCTTCCTGTTGATTCAGTTATGATCGATGAATTCCCAAATCCTATTGATGCTCCTGTTGATGTTACAGTATTTGATGCTGATAAGATGGATGCAAATAAAGAGGGATGTGATATCGGTCCTAAGACAATTGAGCTTTATTCAGATGCTGTTAAGACAGCTAAGACAGTTGTTTGGAACGGACCTATGGGTGTTTTTGAGAATCCTACACTTGCAGCCGGTACAAAGGCTGTAGCAGCAGCTCTTGCTGAGACTGATGCTACAACAATCATCGGTGGTGGTGATTCAGCTGCTGCTGTTAACCAGTTGGGTTATGGTGCTAAGATGAGCCATATTTCAACAGGTGGTGGCGCTTCACTTGAATTCCTTGAAGGAAAGGAACTCCCTGGTGTTGCTGCTGCAAATGATAAATAATTTGAAAAAATAAGGGTAAAAATTCTAAGGAGAATAATAAAATGGCAAGAAAGAAAATTATTGCTGGTAACTGGAAGATGAACAAGACTCCAAGTGAGGCTGTTGCTTTAGTTAACGAGTTAAAGGATTTAGTAAAGAATGATGATGTAGATGTTGTATATTGTGTACCTGCAATTGATATTGTACCTGTAGTTGAGGCTACAAAGGGTACTAACGTATCAGTTGGTGCAGAGAATATGTACTTTGAGGAGAGCGGTGCATACACAGGTGAGATTTCAGCTGCAATGTTGGTTGACGCCGGTGTTAAATATGTTATAATTGGTCATTCAGAGAGACGTGATTATTTCAAAGAGGATGATGTTCTTTTGAATAAGAAGGTTAAGAAAGCTTTTGAGGCTGGTCTTACACCGATTCTTTGTTGTGGTGAAAGTCTTGAGCAGAGAGAACTTGGCGTAACTATGGATTGGATTCGTCTCCAGATTAAATCTGATCTTGCAGGTATTACAGCAGACCAGGTTAAGCAGCTTGTTATCGCATATGAACCAATTTGGGCTATCGGTACAGGTAAGACTGCAACTTCAGATCAGGCTCAGGAGGTATGTAAGGGAATTCGTGACCTTATTGCTGAGATTTATGACGAAGCTACAGCGGAGGCTGTTCGTATCCAGTACGGTGGTTCAATGAATGCCGGAAATGCTGCAGAGTTACTTGCAAAGCCTGATATTGATGGTGGTCTCATTGGTGGAGCATCACTTAAGGCTGATTTTGGCAAGGTAGTAAATTACAATAAGTAATAATGTTACCGGACAAAATAAACTGAGTATATGATAAAACCCCGTTTCTTTTAGTGGATAATAGCTAATTGAAGCGGGGTTTGTTATGTCAAAGAATCTATACTTCTAAAAAAGGGAAGATTGATGTAGAAAAATATTGTTTATTTTTTGTGTTATATTTTAATAGAATAGGCAAATACTTAGTTTGACGATTATAGTTAACTATGATATAATTCAGTCGGTTTTAATAAGGAAAATAAGGATGATATCATGAAATATATAAAAAATTTTTGGCAGCACAGATATTTGCTGGGTGAATTGGTAAAAAAAGGAATAAAGCTTAAGTATAGGAGATCATATCTGGGTATTATATGGTCATTGCTTGAGCCGATACTTACTACTATTGTACTTACAATAGTATTTGGAACATTGTTTGGTGTAAAAGACCCAACTTTTCCATTATATGTACTTTGCGGAAGACTTCTGTTTAGTTTCTTTTCAAGCGGAACAAATGGTGCATTGAGATCTATACGCGCAAATTCAGGTATGATAAAGAAAGTATATGTTCCAAAGTATTTATATCCTATGGCAAGTATATTGTTTAATTTTATTATATTTTTAATATCGTTGATTATATTGATACCACTTGCATTATATTGTAAGGTTACTCCTAAGCTCAGCTGGCTTTATATTATTTTGCCATTGCTTTTACTTATATTATTTACCTTTGGAGTAGGTATGATACTTGCTACTATAGATGTATTTTTCAGAGATATGGAATATTTATGGTCGGTTGCCATATTACTTATTATGTATATGTCGGCAATATTCTATCCTCCTGAGAAATTGTTGAATAGTAATTTCGGATTCTTGCTGAAATATAATCCGTTATTTGGAATTATACAGACGTTTAGAAGCTGTATGCTTGGAAATCCGCTCAATTGGAAGTATATTGGATATGCTGCAGGATTTTCCGTTGTATGCATTATTATAGGAACATTTTTATTTTATAAAAAACAGGATAAGTTCATTCTGTATATATAGGCGGTAATTATGGGCAAAGAAGTTTTAAAAGTAGATAATGTTAGTATGAAATTTAATTTGAGCTCAGAGAAAATTGACAGCTTAAAAGAATATTTTATAAAGGCAATTAAGCATCAGATATCCTATGATGAATTCTGGGCACTTAAAAATGTAAGTTTTTCTCTTGATAAAGGTGACAGACTTGGAATTTTAGGATTAAATGGAGCTGGAAAGAGTACTTTATTAAAGGTAATTTCCGGTGTATTTAAGCCAACAGAGGGAACTATAGTAAAAAAGGGCAGGGTTGTTCCGCTGCTTGAACTTGGTGCCGGATTTGATATGCAGTATACAGGCAGGGAAAATATATTCCTGTATGGAAGTGTACTTGGATTTTCAAAGAAATATCTGGAATCAAAGTATGATGAGATTGCTGAGTTTTCAGAGCTTGGACGTTTTATCGATGTTCCTCTTAAGAATTATTCATCAGGAATGAAGTCTAAGCTTGGATTTTCTATAGCAACTATAGCTGAACCTGATATACTTATCTTAGATGAGGTGTTGTCTGTTGGTGATGCGAAGTTTCGAAAGAAAAGTGAGGCTAAGATTATGCAGATGATGGCCGATGGAACAACGGTACTATTTGTTTCACATTCACTAGAGCAGGTAAAGAGAATATGTAATAAAGCTATTATTCTGGAACATGGTAAGCTTGTTGCAGATGGACTGGTATCAGATGTTGCACCTATATATGAAAAAATGATAGAGTAAATACTTTATCTTATGAAATAAACAAAAATAAGGAGAAATAATTATGAGCAAAAAACCGGTAGTTTTAATGGTACTTGATGGTTATGGTATTACAGATAAGACAGAGGGAAATGCAATATATATGGCAAAGACTCCTGTTATGGACAAGCTGATGGCTGAGTGCCCTTATGTAAAGGGAAATGCATCAGGACTTGCAGTTGGACTTCCTGATGGACAGATGGGAAATTCAGAAGTAGGTCATATGAATATTGGTGCAGGACGTATCATTTATCAGGAGCTTACAAGAATAACAAAATCTATTCAGGATGGTGATTTCTTTGAAAATGAGGAAATGCTTGCTGCTATAGAAAATTGTAAGAAGAACAATTCAGACCTTCATCTTTGGGGACTTCTTTCAGATGGTGGTGTTCATAGTCATAATACACATTTATATGGTATTCTTGAACTCTGTAAAAGACAGGGATTGTCAAATGTATATGTTCACCCGTTTTTTGATGGAAGAGATACACCTCCTGCATCAGGTAAGGGATATCTTGAGGAATTAATAAACAAGATGAATGAGATAGGTGTAGGTAAAATAGCATCTATGTCAGGTCGTTACTATGCGATGGATAGAGATAACAGATGGGATAGAGTTGAACTTGCGTATAAGTCACTTGTAACAGGTGAAGGAGTTCAGGCAGAGGACCCTGTAGCAGCTATGCAGGAATCATATGACAAGGAAGTATTTGATGAATTTGTGCTTCCTACTGTTATAACAGAGAATGGTAAGCCTGTATCACTTGTAAAGCCAAATGATTCAGTTATTTTCTTTAACTTCAGACCTGACAGAGCAAGAGAGATAACAAGAGCATTTTGTTCAGATGATTTTGACGGCTTTGACAGACCAAATGGTCGTATGCCACTTGTTTATGTGTGCTTTAAGGATTATGATGAGACAATTCCGAATAAGCTTGTTGCATTCAAAAAAGAAGAAGTTGAGAACACATTTGGTGAGTATCTTGCAGCATGTGGAAAGAAGCAGCTCAGACTTGCAGAGACAGAGAAGTATGCTCATGTTACTTTCTTTTTCAATGGTGGTGTTGAGGAGCCAAATAAGGATGAGGATAGAATACTTGTCAAATCACCTTCAGTTGCAACATATGATTTACAGCCGGAGATGAGTGCACCGGAGGTTAGCGAGAAACTGAATGCAGCTATTGTTGGCGGAAAGTATGATGTAATTATCATTAATTTTGCAAATCCTGATATGGTAGGCCATACCGGTGTTATTCCTGCAGCTGTTGCAGCTGTAGAAGCTGTAGACAAGTGTGTTGGCGCTGCTGTAGAAGCAGTAAAGAGTGTAGATGGTGTTCTCTTTATATGTGCTGACCATGGAAATGCAGAACAGATGATTAATTATGAAACAGGTGCTCCACATACAGCTCATACAACAAATCCTGTTCCATTTATCTTGTATAATTATGATGAAGGTGTTAAACTTAGAGAAGGTGGTTGTCTTGCTGATATAGCTCCGACACTTCTTGAGATAATGGAGCTCCCTCAGCCTAAGGAAATGACAGGAAAGTCACTTATAGAAAGATAAAAAAAGTATAGTAGTAAACATTATGGAGGTCGCAAATGAAGAAATTTTTTGAAGAGTTCAAAGAGTTTGCTCTAAAGGGCAATGTAATGAGTATGGCAATTGGTGTTATAATCGGTGGCGCTTTTCAGGGAATTGTAACATCATTTACTGAAAGTATTATTAATCCTATTATAGGATGTATAGGTGGTACAGAGGTGCAGGGTAAGATACATCTGTTGGGTGACCAATATATTGATTATGGTGCGTTTCTTACAGCTGTAATTAACTTCCTTATTATGGCATTCATTTTGTTCATGTTAGTTAAAGGACTTAACAAACTTATGTCACTGGGAAAGAAGCCTGAACCGGAAGCTGCACCACTTACAAGAAAATGTCCATATTGTTTTGGTGAGATTGATATTAAAGCAACAAAGTGTATGTATTGTACATCAGATGTACCGGCAGCAGAAAAAGAAAAATAAAATAGCAGGAAGCTGATAAAATTATAAAAATCTCCATGAGGTAATGCAATAAAATATATGTAGCCTCATGGAGATTTTACATTTATAACCTAAATACTGAATAATATTCCAAAATTGGTTCATAATAATAGAAAACATTTGTAGAGGAGTATTGAGATATGAATCGATTAGAGATTATTGAGGTAAAAGCAAGAGAGGTTTTAGACTCAAGAGGAAATCC